>DASUFM010000246.1:0-13020 GCA_036274535.1 Blastocatellia bacterium | reverse complement strand
TTTGATTTTGCCATGTGTCATTAATAAGCCGATCCGTCAACATCCGTAACCCTGCGTTTAATCCAATAGAAGGGCAGAAGGGCGGAAGGGCGCCGTCTTTCTTCCACTAACCGGAGTCCAAATGAAATCACGCCGACAATTCATCAAAGCGGGCGCCGTCGCCGGAGCCGCGACCCTGACCGAAAATCCCGCCACATTCGGGCTTGCGCAAGCTGTAAAGCGCCGCGGTATCAAACTCGGATTCGACAATTTCTCGGTCCGCGCGATGGGCTGGAAAGCGCCGCGACTGCTCGATTACGCCGCAAAACTCAAAGTCGACACGATTCTCCTCTCCGATCTGGACGTTTATGAAAGCCACAGCGACGCCTATCTCAAGGAGATCAGGAAGAAAGCCGATGATCTGGGCCTGGAAATTCAGGCCGGCACGGGAAGCGTCTGCCCGTCGGCGAAGAGTTTCAACAAAAAATTCGGGACGGCTGAAGAGCATCTGGCCCTGCTGATCCGCGTGGCTAAGAGTTTAGGCTCGGGCGTCGCCCGCTGTTATCAGGGCACGGCCGACGACCGCAAACTCTCCGGCGGACTCGAAGCGAGATGGAAGGATACGATCAGTGTCTGCAAGGCGGTTCGCGGCCGGGCTATTGACGCCGGCGTGAAGATCGCCATCGAAAACCATGCTGGCGATATGCAGGCGTGGCAGCTCGCCGACCTGATCGAAGAGTGCGGGCGCGATTACGTCGGCGCGACAATGGATTCCGGCAACGCCACCTGGACGTTCGAAGACCCGATGGAAAATCTGGAGATCCTCGGCCCTTACGCCCTGACCACCGGCATTCGCGATTCGATGATCTGGGAGACAACTGAAGGAGCGTCGGTGGCCTGGACGGCGATCGGCGAAGGGCAGGTTGATTGGCAAAAATATTTTGATCGCTTCGCCGAACTTTGCCCCGGCGTGAGCGTACAGCTCGAAATCATCTCCGGCCTGGTTCGCCAGTTCCCTTTTCAGAAAGACGATTTCTGGAAATATTATCGTGACATACGCGCGAAGGAGTTTCTGGGATTCACCGCGATGGCCAAACGCGGCCGCGCGGTCGAAGCTTTCAAGGTTCCCGAAGGGAAAGACCGAACACTGTCCGAGCAGGAATTTCAAAAAGCCGAGCTCGAAAAGAGCGTCAGGTATTGCCGTGAAGTTTTGGGTTTGGGATTGAAAACCTAACCCGGGTGCGCATCGCTTCCCGATTTACGTTGAGATTATGACGGCCAAAAAGCTTCGACTTATTTTCGGAATTCCCTTCTTCACCCTGCTGGCGGTCTTCTGGGTGACGGACTTTTACTTCTGGCTTTATCCGCCCGGCAGCGACGGGGGCTGGCGTGGTCACGACGCGTATGGGGAGTTTTACCAAGATCAGATTGACCCGCAAAGCCCGGCGACAGAATTGCGCCCCGGCGACAGAATTATCGCCATCAATGGCAAAAATCTGGCGGCGCATCCGGGCGCGATCGGCGACGACTACCGCATGCCGCCCGGCTCGCCCTATTCGATGACTGTGCGGCGGAATGGCCAGGAGCTTACATTCACCTGGCAAACCGTTCCGCGCCCGCGCGGCGATTTTCCGCGGAAGAGATTGATTGCGGTATTATTCTGGCTCACCGGCCTGCTCGTCCTGTCGCTCAAAGCGGAGGACCGGCAGGCCTGGCTGTTGGCCCTGATGCTCGGCAGTTCCTCGTCAATTCTGGGCGGCGGCTTTCCGACTGCTATTCCGCTCGATTGGCTAACGCTGCTGATCGCCCTGGCGCGCATCGGGGGGTGGTTCTCGTTCCCGCTGTTGCTGCATCTGTTTCTCTACTTTCCTCACCCGTCTCCCCTGTTGCGGAGATGGCCGCGGTTGACGAAGTGGCTGTATGCGCCGCTCTGTTTATTCGTGCTGCCGATTTTCGGCGTCGGCCGTCTGCCGGTGGACTGGAATATCCCTATCTCCATTTGGCCCCCCATGCGCTGGTTGAACGAGCATGGTCAGGGGAGCATAGCTTATCTATCGTTACTGGCCTATCTGTTGGCGGCGCTGGCCTGTTTGTGGTGGGGCTATCGCATGGCGGATGTCATAGGGAGGCGGCGTTTGCGCGTTGTGATGTGGGGCAGCCTGCTGGGCTTCGGCAGCGTTTTTCTGGTCCTTGTGATGGAAGCGACCGGGGCGCGAGAGAAACTGAAAACCACCTGGGAATGGTTGCAGTTTTCGACGCTTTTTACTTGGCCGATCGTGCCGCTCAGCTTCGCCTACGCCATCGCGCGGCATCGCGTTATTCCGATCAGCCTGATCCTGCGGCGCGGCGTGCGCTACCTGCTGGTTTCGCGGGGCTCGATTCTGCTGTCGCTGCTGTTCGCCGGCCTCATCGTGACGGCGCTGCTTTCGCTGTTGTTCAAGTATCTGCGCCCTTCGGCTCTGACCATCGGTCTGGTTTCGGCCGCCGAGGGCATCGCCGCCTGGCAGGCCGCCCGCTGGCTGCACCGGCGTTACCTGGCGCCGGTGATCGATCGCAGGTTCTTCCGGCAGAGCTACGACTCTCAGCGGATCGTCGCCGAATTGGCGGACTCACTGCGGACGACGACCGGGATTCCGCATCTGCTCGAATCGGTGGCGAACAAGCTCCAATCGGCGCTGCAAACCGAGAGCGTTATGATCTTTTTGCGCGATGAACAGACCGGCGATTACCGCGCCGCATACGGCTGCGTATACAGCGCGACGGACGGTCGCGCCATCAGTTGCGGTTGCGCGAGTCGCCTGCCGCAATACGCCGCGACGCTGGCGCGCCTGGAGCAAACGGGCGAACCGCTAGAACTCGACGGCGGCGAACCGTCATTCCATCTGGCCCTCTCGACCGAGGCCAACGGCCACACGCGGCTTACGGCCGAAGAGCGCCGAACGCTGCTCGATCTGAAAGCCGCGATGCTGCTGCCGCTCAAAACCAAAGACGCGATGCCGGGCGTCGTGGCTCTCGGCGCTCGGCTGGGCGATCTGCCGTTTTCCGGCGAGGACAAACG
The DNA here is from genome assembly GCA_036274535.1 of Blastocatellia bacterium. Classification (GTDB taxonomy): domain Bacteria; phylum Acidobacteriota; class Blastocatellia; order RBC074; family RBC074; genus JAJVID01. The sequence continues at coordinate 9,983 of DASUFM010000246.1, read as the reverse complement.
ACTGTTGCAATCGGTCGGCGCTTCCGCCTCACTGGCCCTGGAGAACGCGCAACTGGTCGAGGAAATGATCGAGGAAGCGCGCCGCCGCCAGGAAATCGAGGCCGAAAACGAACAGCGCGCGAAAGAGTTGGAGGAAGCTCGCCAGTTGCAGCTTTCGATGCTGCCTAAGCGAATGCCGCAATTGCCGTACGTCGAGATCGCCGCGGTGATGAGGACTGCGACCGAAGTCGGCGGCGATTACTATGACTTTCACGTCGGCGCCGACGGCGCGCTGACGGTCGCCATCGGTGACGCGACCGGGCACGGTTTGAAAGCGGGCACGGTTGTGGCGGCGACGAAAAGCCTGTTCAATCATCTGGCCGGACAGTCCGACCTGGTCGCCACGCTCGATCAAGCCTCGCGCGCGCTGAAGAAGATGAACCTGCGCTCGTTGTTTATGGCGCTGACGCTGGTCAAATTGAACGGCGAGCGCCTGCAATGCGGCGTGGCCGGGATGCCGCCGATGCTGATTTATCGCGCGGCTACACAAACCGTCGAAGAGATTCCCCTGCGCGGAGCCCCGCTGGGCGGTTTGTCGACTTACGATTATCGCCAGACTGAACTCATGCTGGGTGTAAATGACACGTTGCTGCTGCTGAGCGACGGTTTGCCGGAGCGTTTCAACGCGGCCGGCGAAATGTTCGGCTACGAACCGATCAAGGAGTTACTGCTCACGCATGCTTCGGCGCCACCACAAATTATTGTGGAACGATTGCTGCAGGCAGGCGACGAATGGGCGGGCGGCAAACCGGCCGACGACGACATGACTTTCGTCGCGCTGCGGCGCAATGGCGACGGCGGTTCGTGAGCCAGGCTGGGAGCGCAGGCATCCTTGCCTGCGCTCCCAGGAACAAAACTGTCAGTGTTCCGGAAATTTCCGGGTTTCGTCTTCTATGACGCTGCCGCGTGACGGTTCGGCGAGCGGGTTTGTCCTGGGAGCGTCCATTTGCGGCTGGATAAACGGCGCCGGATTGGAAGGAGCCTGAATTACGAGTTTAGGCCCCGGCGGCTGTTGCGACATCGTCTGCTGGTGTTGCTGATGCGCGTAATACTCCTGCAACTGCCGCTCCTGCAGCCGCCGCAGTTCCATCTTGTAACGGTACCTCGCCCAGACGATGCCGATTGGAACCAGCATGAAAGGAATTCCGGCGAAATCGTCAATCCCTGGAATATTACTCAGGAAGACGGCCAGGACGACCGGCGAGATGCAGACGCTGAGAATCGTCAGAATTCTCTTTTGTTTCAGAGCAAGCATCTCCGCAGTCTCCAGCAGAGGAGGCGGCGGGGGCTGGTACTGGGGTTGAGCGAGCGCCCCCGTCCCGCCGGTGGAGACATAGTCCATGACCTGCGCGAGCGGCAATCCGCACTGGCGACAGAATTTGGTCGCATCCGTGTTTTGCGATCCGCAACGTGGACAATACATCTGGTTCTCTCCAATCAATTCCCTGCGTAAAACGCCGCCGCCGCGCTCACGCCTGAATCCCTGACCTTGAACCCTTCGTCCTTCAGACATTTTTCGAGCGCGCCGAGCAACAGCAGCACATTGTTCTCCGTGCTGCCAGCGCCCATCAATCCGACGCGCCAGACCTTGCCTTTGAAAACGCCCAATCCGCCGCCGACCTCGATGTTGAATTCGTTGAGCAGCCGGTTGCGCACGCGGGCGTCGTCCACCCCTTCGGGAATCGAGACGGCGTTGAGAGTCCATAGCCGGTGTTCGGGCGCGACCGCCATCTTCAGTCCCATGGCCTCTACGCCGGCGACCAGCGCGAGGTGATTGCGTTCGTGGCGCTTCGCGCGGTTCTCCAGCCCCTCTTCGGCGACGATGCGCAGGGCCTCATGCAGCGCGTAGTTCATCGAGATCGGCGCGGTGTGATGATAAGCGCGGGCGCCGCCTGCGGCTTCGCCCCAATAGGCCGTCAAAAGATTCGTGTCGAGGTACCAACTGCTGACTTTCGTTTTGCGGGATTTGATCTTCTCGACCGCGCGGCCGCTGAAAGTCACCGGCGCGAGTCCCGGCGGACAGGACAGGGCCTTCTGCGTCCCCGCGTAACAGGCGTCGACGCGGTTTCGATCGACGCCGATCGAATGCGCGCCGATACTGGTCACCGCGTCGACCATCAAAAAGCCGTCGCGGTCATCGATTATTTCCCGCAGCGGTTCGAGCCGCTGCAACACGCCGGTCGAAGTCTCGGCGTGCACGGCGAACAACACGCGCGCGTTCGATTCGCGCCAGACCTTGCGCGTTTTTTCCGGATCGATGGGCCCGCCCCAATCGCAATCGACGCGGACCGGTTTGGCGCCGGCGCGCAGGGCCATTTCATGCATTCGCTCGCCGAAATAGCCGTGGACGCAGATGACGATCTCTTCGCCGGGCTCGATCAGGTTCACGATGGCGGCCTCCATGCCGGCGCTGCCCGTCCCTGAAACCGTCATCGTCAACCGATTGTTGGTCTCGAAGACGTAACGCAACAACTCCTGCGTCTCGTCCATGGCGCGGATAAAAAACGGATCGAGGTGACCGGCCAGCGGCGCGCCCATTATACGGAGCACGCGGTCGTCAACGGGACTAGGCCCCGGTCCGAGCAGGATTCGGCGAGGCGGATTCAAAGGCGCAACCACAGGCGCATCGGCTATTGTCATAGTGAAATGAATTCTCCGGTATTAAAATTAAGATGTTGGGGGGCTAAGGTATCACCAAGTGCCCGATCAGCCAAGTCTTGTTGAAAGTGGACTCGGCCAATTATTTCCCCGCTGTCGGGAAATCAATCCCCGACTTCCGCGGCGCCCGCAATCGACCGCCCTATCGCCAAACGAGAGCGAGTTTCGAGAAAACTTTCCACTTCAATCATATTTAGAACGCTCCCGGCGATTCTCCCATAATTTTAATACTGGCACGACAATCGCTAATACAGATGGCGTGAAACATCAACAAGCAATAAATCGAGTTCCTCCTGCGATCAGGAGGAGAAGGGAGGGGCGTATGAAGACCGTGCTTTCAAGTCCGCAATTTGTGAAGAGCATGGGTAGCCCTGCTCAGCCTTCGGGTTCGGGTTTCGGCTATCTGTTGGTTGCTGTAATGGCGATCTCTCTGATCGGAACCAACGCTTATGGCTTCGCTCAGGCGACGAGTTTGCCGCCATTGATCGGATTGACGGTGGCGATCCTGGCGTTCGTAATCAGGATGTATATGATACGGCGGCGGTCGGCGTACGAGCGGGTCGCGAGCGACGGCCTGGAAAGGGCGTTGTTCTATCTGCCGGCGGCGATTCTTTCGACCGCGCTGTCCGCGTTCGCAATCTACTGCTGGGTGATAGACAGCGAAACGCATCCGAAACGGCTGTCGTCAGTGGAGAAGCTGGAGCATGCTACCGTGGCGCTTGAAAACTACTATCACGATGTTCGAGCCAAAATCAGATCCCGGCTCGAAACCATCGATGAGCGGTTGCGCGAGCCTGACAACCGGCCTCTCTCTGAGAGCCAGACGGAGATCGCCGATCTGGAAGAGGAGCAGCGAACGTTGAGAGAGCTGTTCCGAGAAACCGTGGCCGGCGTCAAACCGCCGGCGACTGACGACGAGGGTTCGATTCAGGAAAAGCTGAGCCGGAAGTTCGACGATGCGGCGAAACTGCATCAGCAACTGCCGGAAAGCATCAGTAACCACGTCGAAGCGCCGATGCTTGAAAGCCTGCCGGAAGACACGGCATCCGGCGGAAAGCTGGACCGATTTTTCAGGGACGTAATGGCGCTGACCAGTGAAGCCGGAGGCTGCCTTGCAGTGCCCATCATCCTGGAAATCTTCATCGTCATCCTGGTGGTCAGTAATCGCCCCCGGGAATAAAGAAGTGGGGCACATTTAAATTGTCCCACTTCTCAGCCGGAAAAGACGTAGGACAATTTAAATGTGCCCACATACGATTTATTCATCTATGTTCAACTACCTGGCTTTCATTTGCGGTGGAATCAGCGAGCCTGGCCGTTCGCCGGAGGCCGACGGTCTGGAGATGGCCGCCAAATGTCTGGGGCGCATTGAAAAGACCGGGAACCCCGAACAATTTCCCCCGCGACTGCTGATACTTTTGACTTCTCCGGCATACGCGGACGCCGAGACTATCCGGCGGACGATCCAGGCCATCAGCCGCGGCTTTACCGAATATAAGAGCAGGGCCTTTGCGAATGTCGAAGAAGAACCGATCAAGGTTCCGTTGATCGGCAGTTCGGTGGAAGGAGTGTTTTTCGACAGGCAGGTTCATGATCGCGGCGCTCTGCTCGTTTGTCTCGCCTCTCGTTTGATCGAGTCCAAGGTCTACGTCAGCCATAACATCAGCGACAATCACGAAGGAGCCGTGACCGGTCTGCTCAATCAACTCGGTCTGAGTATCGACGCCGAGATCAACGTGCGAAATCCTCTGACCGCCCGCCTGTTGCTCAGTTTCCTGCCCAACATCGGCCGCCATGACGAGAAGTCCACTTACATCGCGCCCGATCTGCATCGCCTGTTATTGCAAAAGGCTCGAACCCGCATCCCGCTCATAGGCGGCGTCTCATCCAGGCCCGGCTTTCAATTCGCAGGCGGAGAGGTCTATCGCAACGAGATTGTCGCGGCCAGCATATTCACCGGTTCGCCTTTCAGTTCCAGTTTCTGCCACGGGCTCGCCGGAACCGGCGCGCTCCTGCGGGTCATAAGCCTCGGCGCCGACGGCCGAACGGTTCATAAGTTCGATTGTGAAGGCAGCCCCGCGGACGCGCTCGAACTTAAGGATCGCGACGATTTCGCAATGATGGAAGAATTATCGCCGGACCATGACCCCTTTGTGATCATCGCCCGAATGGCCAGTGACCGGAAATCGGTGATTCTCACGCGCAAGGCGGCCGAAAATACGGTCTTTAGAAGACTGGACGTCAGCGACCTCAGCCGAATCCGCAGTGAAAGCAAACGCCGGCTCGAGCTTTCGCTCGGTTCGTGGACGCTTGAAAAGCCGGTCGGATGTCTGGCCATCCATTGCGCGTCCCAGCAAAGGTCCGGGCTGGACGTCAAAGCCATCGCCTTAGACGCCGAAGAAGTCATAAGCGGAGAGGAAGTCAAGTCGGCGGACGCCGGAAGTGACGTTTACTTCGGCGGGTTCTTCGACGGTGAGTTCGGAGGGGATGATTCAGGGCGATTTCTCTTCGGCAATTGGAGCATCGCCACACTCTGCTTCGGCGACGAGATGCGCGACCGCACGCCGTCCCACACGGGCTTCAGGGCCATCTCCGAGCCCGCGCGATCGCTGACCGGCCTTCTCTCTCTGACGGAAGCGCTGAAAAGCTCACTCAAAATAATCTTCGAGACTGGCTTTCCCGGCGCCATGCTCTCCCTGCTTATGCAGGATAAGGAGGGTGATTGGCTTGTCGCGATGAGCGCCGTCGGGTCGCGCTTCGAAAAAATAGTAGAGATGACGAAACGTCCATTGAATCGTCCGGCGGGCGCCGAAGACATTCTGGCCATCGTCGCGCGCGGCGGAAAGCCGGAATTCATCGCCGATTCGAGAATCAACCCGCATTGTGACCAGGAAGCGGTCAGGCAGTCCGGCGTCATCAGCCAATACATAATTCCGATCTTCGACAGCGAGAAGAACCTGATCGCGACGCTGCAAATCGACCTCGGCGATTTGAGCCGCAGGAAACGCGGCCTTTACAAAACTGAAGAGCGAGTCATGTTCTCTCTGGGCGCCGTAGTCGGCGCCACGATTCTGCGCGTCCTCAACAGCCAGGAAGCCGGTTTCTCACGCAAACTCGATCAGGCCCTGATGCAGAGCCTGCAGGCCGCCGAATTGGACGAAGCGCTCAGAATCTATATCGAGCGGGCGGCCAAACTCTTCAAAGCCGACGCGGCGCACATCAGGCTGTTCAACGCCGACGAGAACGCGCTGGAAATGGCGGCCGGCACAGGCGATTACTACGAGGCGTTCAAATACATTCGCCGGAAAACTTCAATTGACAACGACTCGCCCACGGCGCTGGCGTTCAGAGAAAAACGGGCGGTCGTGGTTAACGAATCGACTGAGGACGCCTGGCGACAAGCGCTTCTCCTTTCCTGTCGCGAGACTCCTTCCGCACACTCCACCCTGCAGATGGCGAGGTCGTACGCCAACGCGCCGATCACCGACGGCCATGACAATCCCATCGGGACCATCAGCCTGACTTCCCATCAACGCTGGTTCTTCACTCATCCCAGAGTGCTGGCGCTGGCGACGCTGAGCCGGCGAGTCAGTTATCTGCTCGAACATTTCAAGGCGCAGATAGAGCGGCGATTCCTGCTCGACATCAGTTCGGACTTCGTGCGCAACGCCGACTTCAGCCAGCCCGTGCTGACGATCACCGAAACGGTCAAACGTTTCCGCAAGGCAGCGAACGCCCACATCGCTTCGCTTTTCATCTGGGACGAAGAGGCCGAAAGATTCATCCTGCGCGCGCAGGACGGCTGGTCCGATGACAAATGGGTTGACGCTGTTCGATACAAAAGGGATGAACACTGGACCGGCAGCCTGGCTTCAAGAATCGCGCCACAATACGTCGCCGACCTGTTTATGTATAAGAAAACGCATGGCCTGTCTCCGAACATTGAGTATCAGATTCATGCTTTCGGAGAGCCGCTCTCCGAGAATTTCACGGTCGAAGCGATCGGGCTGCCCCTCAGATTGAAGCGGGATCGGACGATAGGTTTGTTGACGATCTTTCGCCGGGTTGATAAGCGCCAACCAGGCAAGAGCAGCGGGTTCACCACCACCGATCCGCACATCCTTCAGGAGGCCGCCGACACCATCTCGGCGATGTTGAGTTCCCTGCTCTACAACCTGCGAATGAACTGGTGGGATGAGGAAATGAATCGACACGAGGCCGTCCGCGACGCGCTTGAAAAAGGCGACCCCGCCACCCCCATAGAACAGAGACTGTGCCGCCAGATCGTCGAGTCATTCAACTTTCCGAGCGCCACTCTTTATCTGGCGTCGAACGGCGGTCTTCGCTGGGCCATGAGCGCCGCCGATCAGGATGCCGCGCCGCCGCGGCCGTCCGAGCCTGACGAGATGGTTCTCAAAGCGGCCTACGAGAAAAAACTTCAGGAGAAGAAGAAAGATAAACTCTCCGATGAAGAACGCCTTGACCCGGTGACGGCGAAGACCGAAGGGCTGGTTGAAAGAATCGCGGCGCCGCTCCTGAATGAAGATCGCCTGGTCGGAGTCCTGGACATGAAAATAAGGACGATCAGGACGAAATCTCATCTCGTGGCGTTGCATAATCCGGAGAGACTGGAAGAACTCGCTCGGAAGATCGCTTTGGTTTACCAGCAACAAAAGGAGCTCGAGCGGAAAGCGGAGGCGGAAGCGCAGGCGGAAAAAGGCAAGCTGGCGGTGCAGGCGATGGGCGCCATGGTCTTTCAGACGGCGCACCGGTTGATCAACCTGACCCAGAACATCCGCTCGTTATCGATCCTGATCGACGCCGCCGAAACAGAAACCGAACAAAAAGCCAGGCTGGCGGAGCTCTCACAGCAGATCAATTCGGCCACCGCCAGGATCAAACGCCCGATGGAGATCGCGCGACGGATGAAGGAGATCGCGCCAAAGCCTTATAACCTGCACGACATCGTCACCGAAGTTCTGCTCGAATCGGACATCAGGCAGCATCCGATCTCGCCGGAAATTTCCGTCCACATACCCGAACGGCTGATGGCGCTGGTGGACCACGATCTGATCAGAGAAGCTTTTCGAAACACCGTTCATAACGCGATGAAAGCCATGCCGAATGGCGGCTCGCTGACCATCACCGCATCTCTGAGTGATGACCGTAGAACGGCGCAAGTGATCTTCGCCGACACCGGCGTCGGAATGAATGAAGAAAAGATTCAGGCCGCGCTCTCCGGCTTTCTAGGATCGCCGGACGGCGCCGGGCTCGGCGTCATGCTTTCGCAGCTCCTGATACGCGCCCAGGGCGGCGACCTGCGGATAAAAAGCAGCCCGGGAAAAGGAACGGATGTCATAGTTACATTGCCTGCAGGACAATAGGACGGATAGGACAGATAGAACAAATAAGACGTTCATCCTATTTGTCCTATCTGTCCTATCCGGAGAATTGGAATGAAACTACGAATCATCGTTGTTGAAGACGAAAAGCCTCAGGCGGAAGCCACCCGCCACATTCTACGGACAATCGGCCCGGAAGAACTGAAAGAAGCCGGCATTGACGGCGTCGAAGTCACCCTGGCCAACTGCGCCGCCGATGCGCGCCATCACCTGCAGCGAGCGGTCGAAGATAAAAAGCCGTACGACATCGCGCTGCTCGATCTCGGCCTGCCCGAAATCAACGGGGAGAGCGAATCGGCGGATCAGGGATTGAGCGTCCTCAGCTTCATTCGAGAGCATAAGGCGGCTCACGATGTGATCATCGTCTCGGTCTTCACCGAGCTCGACCGTTACGTAGGCCCGGCGTTCCGTCTCGGCGCCTCCGACTTCATCGGCAAGCCTTACAACGAAGAAGAGATGCAGGCGCGCGTTCTAAAGGCCTGGAGCCGCATCAGGGAATCGCGCCGGCAAATAATCCTGAACGAGATGATGAAGTCAAGCCTCAAGGAATTGGCGCCCTATGCCGACAAAGGCATCAGTTACCAGCTCGGTTCGTGTTTTACGAAGTTCACACGCAAGGTGAGGCGCGAGACGGATGAATTGCGCGCCGCGATGCTGAAGGAGTTCGGGACGGGTTCGCCGGAAGAACTGCCGGGCGCTCTTGCGCAACGACTGGCCGCCGTCGAAAATTCGGCCAGGGACGCCAGGGATGAATGGAAGCGAATACAGGAGCCCTTCAAGATTGCGGACGACAGCCCTCGCGACCTGGTGGTCGAGAACGCCATTATTCAACTAGCGGAAGAGCTCCGTCCCTGTATAACAGTCAGGATCGAAGCGCCTGTTCAAAACGAAACGCGCATCCTGTCGTTTCAAGACGCTTATCAGGACAATGCCCTGATGGTCATCAGGGAAATCCTGGTCGGCGGCTTGATCGACCCGGACGAGCCCGGCGAGCTGAACAATAAGGATAAATCGTGGGAGGTCGAAGTCGAAATCGCAGTCGTGGATGGAATGGCTGAGATTCATTTTCGTGATAACTTCAATCCGCTCCCGATCGAATTGGCCGGGAAGATTACCAAAGGCGAAAACATCCCTCCGCGCGACGGGCAGTGGCGCGCATGGGGCCTTTCGATCGTGCAGCACATTGCGCTGCGCGGCGGCGGGCGGCTGATCGTCGAACCGCTAAAAAACGGCAACCTCATCATCTATCGAGTCACACTCGCTCGGAATGTCCAGGATTCTGATCGTTGACCATTCAATACCGGATGCGGATTTGTTGCGCGGCTTGCTGGCCGGAGCCGGCGCGGAGGTGGAAGTTTGCCTGGGGAGCGAAGCCGCCTGGCGGTTCATTCACGATTGCAATGACGAGTATGCGGCGGCCTTCGTGCTGTGGGACATCACGGAACTGGCTTTCGCCGAGATGCTGGCGCTGCTAAGGCGCAGATGGCCCGAGGCCGCAGTGATCGTGATGTTTGAAGATTTGACGGCGGAACTGGCGACGCGGGCGTCGAGTATGGGCGCCAGAGACGTGTTGGAGAAGCCGGTGGACGCCGAGTTCATCAGAGCCTTCATACGGGAATTCCTCTCGGGCCCTGCCGCCGACCCGCCGATCCTCGCAAGGCTCGGCGAAAAGATTCACGGCCGCTCGGCAGGCATGCTGGCGACGATGCGACGACTGGCCAGGGTGATCCCACATGCCGATTCGGAAATCCTGCTGCTCGGCGAATCTGGAACCGGCAAGGAGCTATTCGCCAGAGCGATTCACGAACTGGGGCCGCATGCTCACGAGAAGTGGGTCGACGTGCAGGTCTCGGCCATTCCCGAAAACCTGTTCGAGAGCCAGAT
>DASUFM010000245.1:0-8833 GCA_036274535.1 Blastocatellia bacterium | reverse complement strand
TGGAGCGCAGCCGCGCTCCAAAAGCCGCCGCTATTCCCCGTGTGATCACGTTCAACTATTACTCTTCGACTTGATAGATCTTTCCCTTCCACACGACCACGACCAGTTTGCCGAGCGCGAAGCATTCGGCGAGTTTCGGCTCCCGACCGATCAGGTCGAAGTATTCGTCGCTCGCGAACTTCAGCTTGACGACGGGCAGTTTGTCCTCGGCCTTGAAGTCGATGTCGGTCCAGGCGCCGTCGCGCAGGTAGAAGGTCTTGCCCGCGACCTGGCGAATCTGACTCGCCGAATTCATAGTCTCTACAGTTACTTTTTCAGCCACCTTCAACGCTTCCTTGTTCTTGCTGTAAGCCACGGCATCCTTGCCGGCCGGCTCGGGTTTCGGGGCCGCCGCGGCCACGGCGGCCAGTTCATCTATCCGGCCGGACAGTCGCGTGTTGTTACTCTCCGCCTGGGTAGTCGTCGAAGCAGGTTGCCGCCCATTAATAGGCCGACTGACCCGAGCGCCCGGACCAGCCCCACCGCCTGAACGGCCCGACTGTCCCACCAACTGGTTTCTCGCCGCCGGTTCCAGAACGAGGTATGAAGTGTAAGGCGTGACGATGCCGTAGCGCGTCCCGAGTTCCACGATTTCGTCGCGCAGCTCTTTCGATTCGCCGTTCAGGCGAATCTGATCCAGCAGATGGCCGACGCGGCGCATCGCCCACAGGTGCGGCAGGAATTCGTTGTCGCCCTGCTTTTCGGGAAACTTGAGGTCGTCATAAACGAAGCTGCGCTCGCGGCCGTTGACTTTGCCGCTGAGCGTCAATTTACTCGCGGATGAGCGAGGTCTGTAACGCCCCATCAGAACGAGCTGCGATCCATGAAAGATGTCCGGCGTCACTCGCGGATAGACCAGGTCGGTCTCGGCGCCTCCCCAATCTATCTTCACATCGCTCAGGACCGGATTATTGACCTTGGCGAAGAAGTTCGAGACCTTGACCTCTATGTCCTCTTTCGGTTCGATATAGGCCACTGTCCCGCGATTTTCATTGGCCAGCCCGTCGAGCAGCGTTGTATTGACGTCGTAACCGACGCCGAAAGTAAATAATCGCACGCCGGGCTTAATGGCCTGTTTGACGTTTCCGAGGATGGCGCCGGCTTTGGTTTCGCCGACGGTCGGCTGGCCGTCGGTGAGGAGAACTATCATTTGCGGCCTCTCGCCGGGTTGAATCTGTTTGAACGCCGCCATCAACGCGTCGTTTATGTTCGTGCCGCCCGTCGCGCGCATTTTCCCTATGAATTCGAGCGCCTGCTTCCTGCCCTCGTCGTTTGCGGCGATGAGATTCTCGCTCATCAGACGCTCTTCGCCGGCGAAAGAAATGATGTTGAAACGGTCGCGCGGATTGAGCGAGTTGACGCCATGTCGCAGGGCGGCCCTGGCCTTGTCCATCTTGCCTTCGTCAGCCATCGATCCGGAAGTGTCCAGAACGAAGACCACGTTCTTCGCCGAGACTTCGCGGTCGTCAAGTTCGGCCTTCGGCGAAACGAGCAGCAGGAAGAAACCGTCCTTTCCGGGATCGCGATAGGTCAGCAGAGAGAGTCCGAAATCCTGTTCCGAGAGACTGTAAAAAAGCTGGAAATCGGCCTGGGCGCCGGCGCGCGACTCGAAACTCAAACGCGCCTTACGCTCGCCGTCGCGCTTCACGTCTATGTCGTGCGAAGGCGAATAAATTCCCTTGATCGCCGCCTTCGAAGAGATTTCAACGACGGCGGAAATCTGTCTGACGGATGAGCCGCCCGGTCGAGTTTGCGGGTTCTCCGGATCCGAATCTCTTCGCCGCGGCATTGGCTCAGGCGCAGGTCGCCAGCCCCCCTGCGACTGCCAGCCTGTTCCCAACGGATAGCGATAGGCCACCGTCCCGCCTTCGTTGCGCAGGACCTGGCTGTAAGTCAATTCAATCTTCTTATCGCTGTGTGGCGGAATCGGGAAGACGCTGGCCTGAAAAAGATTCTTGCCGGCGTATTCCAGCAGCGCGGGATCGCGCCGTGACCGCACTATGTCGTTATAAATCCGCCTCGCTTCATCGCGCGGCCGGGCTTCACCCACAAGCCGCTTGTCGCCGTCCCACATCGCGAACTCTGTGATCGACACATTGTCGGGCAGCGGAAAGAAATACACTCCTTCGAGCAGATATGGCGTATCGTTTTCAAAAACCTGCTCGACCTGCGTGACCGCTACCTGATCCGCGATTTTAGTGGTGAACCGAATGTTTTTGACCTTGAGCGGACGCTGCGGAATCTCCATTGGCGGCGGGCAACGAACTTCGGGGCGCGGGCACGGGCGCGGAATGATGATTCCCTGCGCCTGCGCCGCCAGAGTAAACAGGAACACGCCGATCAATGCCGTAAACGAATGACCTATTTTCATGATTGTCTTCCTCCTGTGAAAATGTTTGGAGTTCCGCCTAAATGCCAATGGCCTAAAGTTCAGGTCTGGAGAACACAAAAAGCGCAAAAACGACACAAAAAGCGCAAAACTATCGAGGATATCTCTTTGATACCTCTTTGCATTTTTTGTGTCGTTTTTGCGCTTTTTGTGTTCCATTCATCATCATTTCGCCGAAGCCATATTTCGCTGAAGCTAGCCGCAATTTTGCCTGGCGGTAATTTCGAGAGAGCCAAATCTTAGAACGCAGCCAGGTTTCTTGATTGCAGTAAAACCGATCGAATGCGACGTATCGTATACAAGTTCGTGAAATAAATCGGCGCTCACTCGCATATACGGTAATCTCGGCAATGGCGGCAGGAGCCCGCCGCCGCCAACCGGATACGAGGAAGAACTATGTAATATCTGCGCTAATATAAAAAATTAACTGTATACTTTTGGGATAGTAAGCCGCTCAAAACCTCGGAGCAAGAGACCAGCCACTCGCGTAACTCCCAGCGCATCTGCACATTACCAGCGTGATATGCATTTTCCAATTGCTGGTATAAGTATTGCTGATACTTTCGGCCGCAATGCTGAATATACACAAATCTAGACGATCCAAATCTGTCTGAATGGAATTAACCACACCGGGAGGAAATTTATAAATGAAGAGGAATTTGCTTGGTCTACTATTGTTGTTTGCGCTGGGGCTGGGTCTTAGCCTGCCTGTCGCCGCGCAGGACGATTCGAGCCGCTTGAGCCGCGTTCCCGCAGGGCAAAAGCAGAAACTCAGGGGCGTCATCGTCAAGCGTGAAGCCGACAGCTTTATTCTTCGCGATATAACCGGTTCCGAAGTTCAGGTTGATCTGAGCAACATTACCAAAGTAGAAGAGAAGAAGGGCAATCCCTTCCGCCGCGCCAAGGATTACGGCACGACTGCGCTTCTGCGCGGACTGTCGGTGGAAGTCGAAGGCCGCGGCCAGTCTTCCGGCGCATTGCTCGCCGACACGATCAAGATGAGGGATTATGAACTGGTGGCGGCGCAAACCACCAACGCCCTCGTGGTGCCGGTCGAAGGGCGCGTCGGCGACGCCGAGAATCGGCTCACGCAGGCTGAAGCCAACGCCCAGCGGCTGTCAGGCCAACTCGAAGAACTGACCGCCGTCGCCAACACGGCTCGCGGCGGAGCCAAAGCCGCGCAGGAAACTGCCGATCTGGCTGTCGCCGGCGTCGAAGCCGCGAACAAGCGCATTGACAGCATCCTGATGGGCCTCGACGAGTTTGAGTCCAAACGCGACGCCACCGTCAATTTCACCGCTGGAAGTATCAAACTCTCGCCCGAAGCCATGGCGACCCTCGATGAGATCGCCGTTCAGGCCAAGAGCGAAAAAGCCTATGTCATCGAGGTCACCGGTTACGCTTCGGCCGAAGGCAAGGAGGAGGTCAATAAGCGTCTGAGCCAGCAGCGCGCCGACGCCGTCGTCAGTTACCTGGTCGACAGCCACATGATCCCGCTGCGCAGAATCGTTACGCCGCATGGTTATGGCACGCTGCATCCGGTAGCGGACAACGCTACGAAGGAAGGCCGCCAGGAAAATCGCCGGGTCGAAGTCAAAATCCTGGTCAATCGCGGCCTCACAACCACGCCCACGAATTCGACTGGTTCCGTACAATAGATTAAGGTATAGTCACGATTTCGGCGAATCGGTAAATTCCAACGGCAAGTGGCGGCGAGTGGTAAGCTCCGATAACGGACTTACCACTCGTTGTTGTTTTGGGCCGATTCGGCTATTGTCTTCTATCGTGGGGTCCCCCAAATTAACGGATAGCAAAGAAAGCAGGCTATAAGTTTATGAATTTGATTCGGAATTTCAGGCGTTTGAAATCTCTGGCCGTTTTTTCGATCGCTTCCGGCCTCATATTCGCGATATTCGCAGGGCAGTCCGCGCGCGGGCAGCAGCAGGAACAACAGCAGCAGCAGACCGAACAAAACAAGCAGGACCCGCAGAAAACCAAGCCGGCGCCCGAACCTAAAGAGGAAATATTTCGTTTCAACTCGAATCTGGTAGCGGTTCCGGTCTCGGTTACGGACGTTGAGGGCAATCCGGTCCGCAATCTTACAGTGGAAGATTTTCAAATCGAAGAAGAGGGGGTCCAGCAACAACTCGAGCCTTTGGGTGAACCTGGCAAAACTCCGCTCGAAATGGCGCTGCTCTTCGACGTGTCGCGCAGCGTTCGCAACCGCTTCGATTTCGAGAAAGAAACGGCCGGCAGGTTTCTCAAGGAAATTCTCAAACCTGGCGATGCCGTCAGCATCTTTTCAATCGGCACGACTCCGAAACTCTCCGTCCAGCGCACCGAAAACGCTGACGCGGCCGTCGCCGCCACGGCCGCCATTGAGCCGACAGAAGACGCCACCGCCTTTTTCGATACGGTGGTCAAGGCTTCGCAGCATTTAAATGACAGCTCGAATCCCAACATTCGTCGCGTCATGGTGGTCATTTCCGACGGCGAAGACACCAACAGCGAACGCTTTCACCTGCCCGAAGCCAAGCGCGAATTGCAGCGCGCGGACACCATCTTTTACGCCATCAATCCGAGCGGCCCCTCTATCCGCCTCAACAAGATCAGCACAAAGGGGCATGATGGAATGGTCTCGCTGGCTACAGAGACCGGCGGGGTGGCGTTTCTCCCGGACAAACTCGGAGACCTGACCAAGGTCTTCAGTCAGATCGTGGCTGAGTTGCAAGCTCAATACCTGCTCGGCTACTACTCTTCCAATGAGGCCACCGACGGCAAATACCGCCGCATCACGGTTCGAGTTCCCAAACGGACAGATCTTCGCATCCGCGCAAGAGCGGGCTACTACGCTCCCAAGGGCTAGTCATATTCCATATTCCATATTCCATATGACATATGGAATATGGAATATGATTCCTACTTCCTCGCCAGATAAAAGATCCTGCCGTCACTGATCGTGAAGCCGAACTCGCGCCGCGCGTCGTAAGTCTTGATGCGGTTGAATCCGCAATCGGCCAGGGCCAGAATCACGTCGTCCGGGGCGTAATAGCGCTGGAACAGGGTCAGATCGGAGCGCCGCCAGGACGCGTCTTCCAGCCTGAACATCGTCACATCATAACGCTTCAACTTCTCTTCGGGTTTGTAACTCGCGCGCACCAGGCAGACGTGATCGTCTTCGACCATTTCCAGGGAATTGCCCAGCATCTCCGATTCGTCTTCCAGATTCAGGTCGAAGAGAAACAGGCCTCCGTCCTCCATCGCGGCGTAAACATTACGGAAGACAGACTTCAATTCTTCGAGCTCCATAATATGATTGAGGCTATCGAAGGCTGAGATGACGCCATGGAACTTATCGGGGAGACGGAAATGCCTCGCGTCGGCGCGAATGAATTCGACGCCTGGCGCGTTTGCGCGCGCGAATTCCAGCATCGCCTCCGAACCGTCAAGGCCGGTGACCCTGTATCCCCGCTTGGCCAGGCCATTCGCAATCTGCCCCGCGCCGCAGCACAGATCCAGAATGCGGCAGCCATCCGGCAGGTGCGGAAAGACGAGGATGTTGTAGATCGCCAGCGCGGGCCGGCAGTATTCCCCTCCCCAGTATTTATTGTAAAACCACGCGAAACGATCGTAATCGGAATAAATTTCCACTGCCTGTGCCATTGCTACGCTACTTTTTCGGCTCGTCCAAGCCGTTTCTAAATTTTCAAAAACTCGCGCTCTTAAACGCTCGCCGTACTGATCATCTTCGTATAAACTGCGCGACGTCCCCGTCAAGCGCGCGAATTACCGGAGAGCGTATCATGAATTTGCAGGAAAAAGTCGTAGTTGTTACAGGCGGCGCGAACGGCATAGGCCGCGCGATGTGCAGGCGCTTCGCGGCCGAAGGGGCGCGAGGCGTCGTGGTTTCAGACATCGATTTCGACGGGGCCCGCGAAGTCGCGGATGAAATCAAGGGCCTCGCCGTCAAAGCCGACGTCGCCGTTGAAGCCGACATCATAAACCTTGTCGCAAAAGCCGAAGAGGCTTTCGGTCCCATTGACCTCTTTTGCTCGAACGCGGGCATCGGCGGAGTTCCGGGTTTTGAAAAGGTCTCGAACGAGGACTGGCGGCGTATTTGGGAAATCAACGTAATGGCGCACATCTACGCCGCGCGCGCCACCCTGCCTGGGATGCTCGAACGCGGCTCAGGCTACCTGCTGAATACGGCGTCGGCGGCGGGCCTGTTGACGCAAATCGGGTCCGCGCCTTATTCAGTGACCAAACACGCCGCCGTGTCATTCGCGGAGTGGCTGGCGATCACCTATGGCGACCGCGGGATCAAGGTCTCCTGCCTCTGCCCTCAAGGCGTGAAAACAAACCTGCTGGCCGCCGGCGCGATCGCCGGCTCCGCAGCTTTCCTGCTGGCGGGCGCAATCGAACCGGAAGAGGCCGCCGACTCCGTAGTCCGAGGGCTAGCCGAAGAAAAATTCATGATCCTGCCGCACCCGGAAGTCGCCGAATATTTCCAGCGCAAGGCGAACGATTATGACCGCTGGCTGCGCGGAATGCGGCGATTACAGGATCAGGTTAATTCAGCGCTTTAGGGCCTATGGGATATCTTGTATTAATCCGCCACGGTCAGCCCCGCTCCTTCGACAAGGACAGTGACCGGCTTTCGCCGCTCGGCGAGGAGCAGGCGCGAGCGCTCGCCGGATATTGGATTCGGCAGGGCGTGAATTTTGATGAGGTCTATTCAGGCGCGCTCATCCGCCAGCGGCGCACCGCTGAAATCGTCGAAGAATGTTTTATTCAATCAGGTCTGGAATGGCCTCAACTTCAAACCACGCCGGAATTGAATGAATACGATTCGATCGGGATTATTAACAATCTGATCCCGGCGCTCGCCCGGCGGGATGCGGCGTTTCGAGCGCTGGCCGATGCCTTCGAGCGGAATAGGGACGCGCCGGATCGCAATCGCCATTTCCAGCAGATGTTCGAGGCCGTAACTTCGGTCTGGCTCGGCGGAGAGGTCGAAGTCGAAGGCGTCGAGTCATGGCGATTGTTCCAGTCGCGTGTTCGCGCGGCCATCAAACGGATCACTTCGGCCCAGGGCAGTGGCCGGCGAGTGGCCGTCTTCACTTCCGGCGGAGTGATCGGGCTGGCGGTGCAGAACATCCTTAACGCGCCGGAGCGCGCGGCGTTGGAAATAAACTGGCGGGTCCGCAACTGCTCTCTGACCGAACTCATATTCGGCCGCGACCGAATATCACTGGATTCGTTCAACACAATCCCACACCTGGATGATCCGGCAATGCGGACTTACCGATGAAAGACAGGACGAATGCTGGCGCCTCATGAGCGGGAAGCTTTATAATTAGCGCCGCAAATTCCCCCTGAAGGAGATCGGATATGGTAGCTTCAAGTAAATCCAGAAACACCAGCTATGGAGTCGGCGATGAGGTCTCTTACGCCTTCGGCTCCGGAATCGCGTACGGCGAGATCGTGAGGTTGCTGGAAGGCGGCGCGGCGGTCGAAATACTTTTCGAAGACGGCCGGCGCGAGATCAAAAAATCGAGAGATGGGGCGTTGCGGCTGCTCCGCCGCGCCTCGGGCGCAAGCGAACTGGAAGAAAAACGTTCAGATCGTGGCAGACTCCGCGACCAGGAGGTCGGCGAGGTCTTTCGAAGCGACCAGAAAAAACGCTGGTAACCGGGATCAACGACAGAAGACCGAGGATGGAAGATAGAGGATCGAGGATCGAGGATGGAAGATCGAACAAGGATGTTTGACGCGATCCTCTATCCTCTATCCTCTATCCTCCATCCTCTATCCTCGGTCCCTGGTCCTCAGGAGGTAAATATGAAAAGACTGCTTTCAATCGGATTATTCGCCGCAACGATCATGTGCCTCGGCGTTATCGCGAACGCTCAGGATGAAAACAGAAGTCCCGATGAGAACAAAAATCCGGACAACGTAACCATCCCTGAAGGCAAGGTGGCCAAGCTCTCACTCCAGACCAGGCTCAGCTCGAAACTGAGCGAAGTCAACGATGAGGTCGTAGCCGTGCTATATGAGCCCGTGCGCGGAGAAGACGGGCGTGTGGTAATCGCCCGGGGGACGGAATTCATCGGACGCGTTACTCAGGTGCAGGCGGCGAAGCGCCCGCAAAAAGAAGCTACGATGACCGTCGTCTTCGACACGATGCGGATGTCATACGGAACCGAGAAGGTTTCGGTCACCATTCTGGCCATTGACGATTACGCCAACGACGAAAAGCTGAAATCCAAGAACGGTGAAGGCAAAGTCGGCGGCGGGCATTCAGGCGGACGCACGGCGAGGAATGCGAGCATCGGCGGCGGGCTTGGCACGCTCGGCGGAATAGTCGCGGCCGGGGCAGGCGCCGGGCTCCCCGGACTTGCGGGC
>DASUFM010000244.1:0-3793 GCA_036274535.1 Blastocatellia bacterium | reverse complement strand
CCGCGCCCGCGCCGCCGCAGTCATCTTACTGTTGTTAGTACGAAACTCGCCGCTTGAGGTTACAAAGACCACGCCATTGATAATCGTCGGAGGCAGCGGCGAGAACAGATCGCGCGAGGCCCAGGCGGGCTGCAGCGCGGGCGCGCCGTTCTGCTCGACGAGTTTCCACGCGACGACCGCGCCATTGGTTACGGCGCCGTTCGTGGCGGCGAATCCCAGGCCACTAAGGGAGGAGGCCTGCGAGCCTGTGACCGGCGCGAGTATCCAGCGCGCGCCGCTTCGATCCTGCCAGCTGGCCAGCGCTACGGGCGCTACCGGCGCCGCGGCTCCTTCTTTGGATGACGCAGGCGTTGTGAAGAGAACCGTCTTATGATCGGCGCCGCCGAGGTTCGCTGCGTCCAGCAAATGCACGCGCCCGTCTTTGGTGGTCGCGGCGATCAGATTTCTTCCTTTGTGGTCGAAAATAACGGGCGTGGAAACGAACTCGCTCGCGCCGGCTTCGTACCAGGCCTTCACCGACAAAGTTTTCGGATCGAGCGCGACCAGCGCATTCGACGTTTCGCCCCCATTGCCGCCACCGCTGGTGGCTACGTAAAGCGTTCCGTCTCCGCTGAAGGCGGGGCCCGCCAGGCCCGCGACATTTCCCTTCCAGGTCGTGACCTGTTTTGTGAACAGGTCGAGCGCCCACACTCCGTTCTCGACGCCGCCGCAGTTCCCCTCTGTCACTACATAGGCGATGTTGTCGACGATGATCAATCCGTTGGCGTTCGCGCCCGGCGGCAGGAATTTCACTGGCTTTTCATAATCGGCGCCATTAGACAGATGCAGCGCATGGAACATCCCGTCGCTCGACAAAGCGTAGACCAGGAAAGGCCCGGCGCCGAACTGGCCGCCCGGGGGATTGGCGGGGTTGGGACGAGGGCGTGGCGGCGGGGTCGGATTAGCGGCGGGCGGCGGAGTCGGGTTTGCGGCAGGCGGCGGAGCCGCCGGTCTGGGAGGTCTCGGCCGAACCAGCGCCAGCGTCACGGCGCCCTGCCCCGGTTCCCCGACCGCGCCGCGCGCGGGCGCGCTACGGCCCCCTCCCACATTGATATTTGACGGCGGCAGCGCAGGCGCGGTCGGGCGCGTAACGCCTGTAGTCATTCCGCCGGGACAGGACAGCGTTCCGGCCTTCGACGGAGCGGTCGATACCAATTTCTTCTCCCACTCCATTCGCCCCAGGTCGATGTCTATCGTGAAGATGGCGTCCGAGCTGCCTCCCACGAACCCCAGCATCCTGAATCCACGGTATCCGATCAAACGTTCGAGCGTAGCGGGCGGCTTGAGTGAGTTCAATTGCCTGGGCTGATTGTTGAGCTTGAGCTTCCATAGCAGTTGGAAGCCCGGCTTCCGATTCGGGTCCTGTAAAGTCTCCTTCGAAATCTTCGCGTCCGCCCTGACCCAGGCCGAACGCTGCGCGTCCGCATTGTCCGTCATCCAGTCTATGCCCCGTTGAGCCTTTGCTTCACCCGTCAAAGCGATGAAGCAGGCGAAACAGATGATGATGGCGCCAACAAATCTTCTCATTGTGAAAACTCCTCAGAAAATATCTGAATAAACAGGGCCTATAGGTCTTACAGGCCCTATAGGCCCTATTGATCAGCTGCGCTCTTAATGCCGAAGCAGTACTGCATGCCGTCGAAGGTGTTGATGTACACACGGCCGTTGGCCATCGATAGCCCTCCCCAATGGCTCCACGACGCGATCTGATCGCCGCTGGACCACAGTTCCTTGCCTGTCTGCCCGTCCAGCGCGTAGAGGACCGCATGAGTCGAGCCTTTGATACGATTTGCCGCGGAGTTGTATGCCAGCCCTATGTCGAACGCGGCCTGGTTCGTGTCTTCTCCGTTGCCGTAGGCGAAGATGATTCCGTTGGCGATCACCGGCGGCTCTGCGCGATTCATGTCGCGCGACAGCCAGGCCGGCGCCAGGTTCCACTTGCCGTTCTTCTCCTCCACTTTGAACGCCGCTATCGCGCCGTCCTTGACCGGACCGTTCTCAATCGCCGCTTTGAACTTCGAATGCTTCGGCCCCCAGAACGGCGTCAGCGCCCACCGCGTTCCTTTCGAGTCTTCCCAACTCGCCATCGATCCCCAGATGCCGGCCGACGCGAAGTTGACCTCTTCATTGCAGATCAGCGGCGTGCGATGCAGCGGCGTGCGATGGTCATCTCCGCCTATGGATTCCGTGTCCATCAGGTAGACCACGCACTCCTTGCCCGCGTCGACCATCAGTTCCTTGCCTTTATAATTGAAGATCGCCGGAGTAACCTGCATGTCCAGGTCGCGCTTCCAGAGCCATTCGGCGTTGGAAGGCCCGTAGTAATCCACCAGCTCCAGGGCTTTCGTCTGCGGGTTCTGCTTCACTCCTATGATGCCGTTGCCATAGATGCCGTTTTCAGGGTCCCATCGCCCGTCGCCGGTGCCCGTGTACATGACTCCCGTCGAGCTGATCGCGGGGCCGGTCCGTCCCCACATTCCGCCTCCGGCCGGCCCCCACGAGCCGACCTTATCAGTGGACAGGTCGTAGGTGTAGACCATGTTCGGATTGCCGCCGCAGCCCTGGGCCGTGTGCGTGTAGAGCACATTATTGACGAGGCTCAGCGCATATGGTTTCCCGTTCGGGGGCATGAACTTCGCGGGCGGCGCGACCTCTTTGCCGTCGGCGACGTTCAAACGGCGCAGCGTGCCGTCCCAGGCGGCGGCGTAAAGAATGTATTTGCCCGGCGCGTCTCCCGGCCCTATGACCGGCGTCGCGGTTATGCCGCCAGGGCACAAAACGTAGAAGCCTCGGTCCGGGGGCGTCCACGAAGTCTCGAAATGATGTTTCCAGAGAAGCTCGCCATTGTCGGCGTCAATCGCATAGATGTTGTCCGATACGCCCGTGATGATCGCGATCTGTTTGGGGCCGCCGGCGGTCGAGACGCGGCCTGCGACAAGCGCGGGTAACAGGTTGTGCATCTGCCGCGGCTCGTTATCGAGCTTGATTTTCCACAGCAGTTTCATGTCTTTGGCGTTGGCCGTGGTCAGGATCTTTTCGTCGCGCTGCCAGGCTGTGCGCTGCGGGTCGCCGCCGTCGGTCAGCCAGTCGGCGGGCTTGCCGTTATCGTTCAGCCCATACGCGCTCCAGGCCACCAGGCAGACACTCGCCGCCACGGTCAATATCGTCAGTTTTCGGATCAAAGGTAATAATGCAATTTTGATTTTCGTGGTCATGTACTGTTCCTCGGAAAAGCGATAAATCCGTCATTTAGTCTTCCATAAGCTGGCGTATTTCTTTCAACGCGGAGGTTTCGCGTCCAGCGATTGTTGGGTCACTTCTCGTCGCTTCAAGACGTTTTTCTGCGCCTGCAGATTCAAATCGCGCAACCGCTGGAACTCCGCCATCGCCTTTTGCTGCTCCGCCGCGTTGCCGAGCGCGCGCTGCGCCTGGGCAAGTTGAAACCATGCCACTTGATTTTCCGCGTCGAGCGCGATCGCTCTAGTCAGCGGCGCGAGCGCCTGTTCGGCCTTGCCCAGACTCAGCAGCGTCCGCCCGAGCGCGGCCAGCGCCTCCGCAAAATCCGGATAATATTTGATGGCCTGCGAAAACAGCTCCGCCGCGCGATCGTACCGCGCCGACCTGCGGTGAATTTCGCCCGCTTCGTAAGCCGCGTTGGCGTTGGTCGGATCGAGTTCCAGCTCCTGCTCGAACTCTTTCAAGGCTTCAGTCTCTGAAACCGCGTCGCCCGTCGCTTGTTTCGCGCGCGCGAGCA
>DASUFM010000243.1:0-9172 GCA_036274535.1 Blastocatellia bacterium | reverse complement strand
ATTCGCTGCGGCCTGCCTTTTCGGGCAGCGAAACAGGATCGCATCTTTCATCCGGTCGAGGCGTTGGCCGCGCGCCCGGACAACCACAGGATACTCGCCGGCGGGATCGATGGCGTCTACCGAAGCGATGACGGGGCGGTGAGTTACGAGGCCTGTTCGAGCAAAGTATTCACGAAGAGCGTGACGATTCCCGACACCTGGCTCTTTTGTTCAGGCGCACACGACATTGAGGTGGTAAGCGAAGATGAAACGTAGCGAGATCGAGCGGCTTTTACCGACTGTTATTCGGCGCACTATCCGCAAGGACAATCCATTGACGGCGATCCTGGAAGTCATGTCGGCTCTGCACGAGCCTTCGGAGCGGCTGCTGATGGAACTGGACGGCGTATTCAATCCCTTTCGGACTCCGGATTCGTTCGTCCCTTTCCTGGCGCGATGGTTGGACCTCGATCGAATCTTCGACGGGACACACACGCCGGCGTCCAACGGGCGATCGCCGATATCGACCGGGCTTGACTGCCTGCGCGCGCTGACCGCGGCCGCTTCTTATCTTTCGCAATGGCGCGGGACGAGAAAGGGACTCGACCACTTCCTTGAAATCGTCACCGGGACCGACGAATTCACCATCGAGGAGCAGGTCATCGGACCTGACGACGCGCCGATTCCTTTTCATATACGCGTGATCGCGCCGGAGGCGACGCAACCTCATCGCGCATTGATCGAGCGGGTTATCGAATCGGAGAAACCGGCTTACGTGACCTATGAACTCGTATTCGAACCGATAAAAGGAGCTACATCATGAGCAGAATATTCGCCATTACGGCCGCCAGCGACCGCGTTTCCATTGGAGGGGACGGTCGCGGCGAAATAACATTCACGGTGACGAACAGTTCGGCGCGTCCTCTGCGCGGCCAATTGCGGCTCAGGCCGCTCGGTTCGACAAAAGGGGAGTGGCTGAACATAGCAGGCGAGACTGAACGCAACTTCTCTCCGAACGCCACGCAGCAGGTCATAGTCAAAGTCGCCGCGCCGGCGGGCGCGCCGGCCGGCAAGTATCAATTCAGGCTCGACGCCATCTCCGTCATCAATCCCGATGACGATTTCACCGAAGGTCCGGCTGTCGATCTGGATATCAAAGCGACTGAGGCGCCGAAGAAGAAATTCCCCTGGCTGATTGTCGCGGCCGCGGCCGGCGCGTTGGTCCTGATCGCCGCGCTTACCCTGTTCCTGCTGTTCAGGAACAAAACAGAAGTTGTGTTTGAGGACGATTTCAACGGCTCCCCGAAGAACGCCTGGTCGACGACGAAGACGGAAATGACTCCGAACGGCGCTACGAAATTCCTCGGGCAGTTCTATACCGAGACGGCGCAACTGAGGTTGAAAGATATGCCGTCTCACAAAACCGTCAAGGCCAGCTTCGATCTTTATATAATCAACACCTGGCAGGGCCTCGATCCAAAGAACAACGACGGTCCGGATGAATGGGGGCTACTTCAGGGAGAATTGGACCCCAACAGCCTGGAACTCGGTAAACGCAGCAGTCCTCCAATTAATGTAATTAACGGCGCCACCCTGATTTATACCACTTTCTCCAATGGTGATTCCTTCAGGCAGAACTACGCATGCGAGAACGGCGCCCAGGTGACTTCGAGTTGTTACTTTAAAGACGAGCGAGCCGGCTTTGGCTCGGCGATAATAAACTCCCTCGGATATAACACCTTTCCACATACCATCAGGGATTGCGTATACAAGATCAAAGTCGATTTCGCGCATGACAAGAGCGATCTAGTGTTGACTTTCTTCGGTAATTTGAAAGAGGGGCTGGCGAGTAACAGAAACACCGGCAACGAAGGATGGGGAATCGATAATGTGCGAATCGAGGTAGAGTGACCTATGGACAACTCGCGCATGGCCATCATAGTGTTAATTCTGATCGCCGTCGTCTTTGCGATAGGAGTAGGCGCGGGATTTAGCCGAGGTGCGGATGAACCGGGCGCCGGGAAAATGGACGACGATCAGATCAGAGCTTTTGTGGAGAAAAGCGTCCCAGGTTTCTTCAGAAGCCTGCAGGAGTCAATAGATTTCGGGGCCAGGCTGAAATCCGAGGACTTCTCCTATCCGAAATTCAAAGGCTCCGCCGTCGTCATCGATTTTACCGCTAAAGAGCCTCTGCTCGCGCTCATCGGCGAATCAGGCGACGAAAACCGAAAAGCAGTTTTTAAACTCGTCTCCGGCGCCGGCGCTTTCATCACATACGAGCCGAAGTCCTTGCCGGCTGGCGTTGAAGATCCAGAAGCCAAAGCGGAATTGCGGAGCAGGAAACTGGAACTGCTGAAGACCGGTGACCAGCGAGCCGGTTGTGGAAAGAATGATAAATCCTGCGTTGAAATCTCCATCTTCAAAGACGGCGGAACCCTGATATTCGAATGCGCCGGCGATCAGCCCTGCCGCGTCGAACTCAAGTAAAAATCGAGGCCGCGGAATACGCGGAAATAACGGAAATTGCGGAAAAGACGAACGATTCTCGAACAAATCTTCCGCGTCTTCCATTATTTCCGCGTGTTCCGCGGCCTCTCTGTAACTCTGAAAGACCGGCATTCAATACGCTCTCAACTGGCGTTGAAACATTCTTCGTGAAGTATCATGCGATCGCTTTAACCATCGAGATGATCGAGCCGACCAGGAAAACGATCGCCCAGATGACGGCAATAATGGCCACGACGATTGCGGCGATCGCGTCGGTAATACTCATAAGGAAGCCGGGGGCGAAGCCATGCAGGAAACTGATGACGATATTAGCGGCGAACGAACTCAGCGTAAGCAGGACAAGGCCCTTATTCTGCAGAAAACGCTGGTGAGCGAAGACGAGGAATCCGGCGAAGAAAAGTTTCAGAGTCATCAACAGGCTCAGGCTGACGGCCGCCTCCGCCTGCGGAAACCAGGCGAAGATCAAAAAGTAGGCTATTGTGCCGAAGATCGGGGCCAGCAACAGGCCGAGCATCAGAAACAGCTTGCCTATGGCCATGAAGATGTTGGCGATCCCGGCGATGATCACGATCAATGAAACTATCAGGGTCGCCACTCCCTGAATCCTTCCCTGCGTCCTCTCGGGAATCAGCAGTGAACAAGCCATCAGGACGACAGTGAAAGCCAGCAACCCGTCGAGTAGCGCGAGGCAGGGAATACCTATTCCGCCTGGCTTCGCTCCGAGGCTCGCGACCAGCCCGGAACCCAGTTCAATCAATAACACTATGAGAATCAATACGACCGCTATCATAAATAGCGGCTTTCTTAGCGAGTCAATCATGTTTCCTCCTTGGCGATCGATATGATGCTAAGACGATAGGCCTCTCTATTTCCCTAACGGCGGCGCGCGGCCAATTGGCTCATGTGTGGAAATTTTTTTCTGAAATGGAAGCAAAGAATTGACTCTCAGGCCGTAAAGGCTTATCAATAAGGTAACGTCATTACCAACCACCTCACAAAAATAGACCTGATGCGCCTCTCATGGGAAAATCGAGCGGGCTTGGGGCGAATTTGCGCGCATCGGATGGCCAATAGCGGTTGAACAATCATGAATCCTGAACGGTGGGAAAAGGTGAAAGAATTGTTCGGCGCGGCGCTCCAGTATGAGTTGGGTGAGCGACTGCGTTTTCTCGAACAGGCTTGCGGCGATGATGTCCAGTTACGCGATGAAGTCGCGTCGCTGCTCGCGTCGCATGAAGAGGCCGGCAGCTTTATCGCAGGCGATGTGATTGAAGACGCGGCTCCATTGTTTATCGCTGGCGCGCTCGAATCGCATTCCGGACGATTCATAGGACATTACCGTTTGATTTCCCTGCTGGGCAGAGGCGGAATGGGGGATGTTTATCTGGCTGTCGACATGAAGCTGGGCCGCGAGATCGCGCTCAAATTGCTCCCCGCGGAGTTCGCGGGCGACGCCGAGCGCGTAAAGCGATTCGAACGCGAAGCCAGAATAGTTTCCGCGCTCAACCATCCGAACATCCTGACCGTCTATGAAATCGGGCGCGACGGCGAGTCGCTCTTTATCGCCACGGAATTTGTCAAAGGCCAAACATTGCGCCGCCGCCTGGGCCGGGGATCTATCGATCCGGCCGAGGCTGTGGAGATCGCCGTCCATGTGGCGTCGGCGCTCGAAATCGCGCATGGCGCCGGGATCGTCCACCGCGACATCAAGCCGGAAAATGTGATGTTGCGGCCGGATGGCTACGTGAAAGTACTCGATTTCGGGCTGGCCAAACCGGTTGAAGTCGCGCCGGTTCCGCGAGGCTATTCCTCAATGCTGACGCGCGAATCGTATGAAACGGCGCCTGGCGCTCTGGTCGGCACTTTCCGATATATGTCGCCGGAGCAGGCGCGCGGGCAGCGCGTGGATAGTCGCAGCGACCTCTGGAGCCTGGGGACGGTGTTATATGAAATGCTGGCCGGATTCATGCCTTTCGACGGCGAGACGCCTTCGGACATTATCGCGGCGATCCTGACGCGCGAACCGCCGCCGCTCCCTCGGATGAACGAGGCCGGGCTGCAAAACGTCGTGACAAGGGCGTTGGCGAAAGATCTTGACCGTCGCTATCAATCGGCGCATGAAATGTTGCGCGACCTGCAGGAACTCAAATGCGAACTCGAATATCGCCCAGACGCCGTAACTTCGACTGCGATTCGAACGGCGAACATAACAACATTGGCCAAAGCGCCGGAGACTGAACATATCGACGCGGGAATGCGCCGCAGAAAGATTTTGACGGCGACCGCCGTTCTGTTATTAATGCTGGCTGTCTCAAGCGGTCTTGCGGGCTTAGTCAGTTCGATGGGCCTCTTGTCTTCATCATTCGCGCTCGAATCCGCACCGGGCGAACGCATAATCGGTTACTCGATCACTGTTCAGAAGATGCTGAATGGCGAGCCGCTGGATGAGCCTTTCGAAGCCTCTGGCAGCGAAAGTTTCGAGAGCGGCTGGAAGTTCCATCTACGCTTTAGCAGCCCGCAGCCTGGCTACCTTTATTTGCTGAATGAAGGGCCGGCGGCTGGCGCCGCCGGGAATTTCAGACTCCTTTTCCCCATCCTTTCCGTCAATCACAGTTCCGCCCGCATTGGGGCCAATGAACCGGTCGTTACAGGCTGGTACGTATTCGCTGACGAGCCGGGAACCGAAAAACTCTGGATCGTCTGGGCGGCGGCGCCGGTCAATGAACTCGAAGCGGTCAGAGATAAAGTCAATCCCGTTGATCAAGGGATTGTCAGCGACGCGGCCAGGCGTGATTCCATACGGGACTGGCTGGCCCGGCGCGGCGCCAGCAAGATTGTGGTGGAAAGAGACGGCGGCGCTCGACAAATCATCGTCAGAGGACGTGGCGATGTCCTGGCCAGTCTTATCAGGCTGGAGCATCGTCTGGCGCGCCCCGTCGGTATGTTTGATTCGATTCGAGACGCATTTCCGTTTAATCGATCGAGAAGTTATGAGCGCGAGACGGTTGAATAACAGCCTGCGCTAACTGGCCTTAACCTATCACTCTAACATCAACGGAGGAACACTATGCATAAAAAAGAGAGTGGAAAAGCCGCGCCAGCGAATGTGCCCTTTCCTGAAGGCTATTGGGCAATGAAGATCGGCCTCAAGGGCATGATCCCGGAGATTGATATGGGAATCCTGAATTTCATACTCATAAAGTATGACGATTCGATCGAATACAGTGGCGCAATACAATTCCAGGCTGATGAGCGGTTCAAGAGACTCTCAAACAGACCCTTTCCCTTAAAGGTAAAGTTCGATACTTCTACCGGCGCAATCCATTTTCATATCGTGGGAGCGGCCAGTATTTTCGGCTCGAATGAACTCCTTCCACTGGACTATCATTTTGATTTCGAGGGAGTCTATAACGAATCAACAAAGACCATTAACGGGGATGGCGGCGTCCCGGACGGTTTTTGCCCGACGATTGGCCAGTCAGGCAAGTCGAAATCTACTGTGGGAGACGAGGGAGAACCCGTCACCTGGACGTCCGCCGGCATTGGTGACCCGGATTCCAACTCTTCAAAATGAGGCTCTGTCATGGCTCCCCAGGATAAACTTTATTTGTGGCCCCGGCGGGCGCGATCCTTCATGCTCACTCCTGGCCTTCTGCTGACCGCGCTGGCGTGGGCAGTCGCGGTTGTATGCGCGCAGGACGCCGCCAGGCAAGAGACCGTTTCGATATTGGAATCCGGCAAGACCATAGAGGCCCGGTTGTCGGGCGGCGAGAGCCAGGCGTTTCAAATAACTCTCGTCTCGGGGCAACGCCTGCGCGTGCTCGCAGATCAACATGGCATGGATGTCGCAATAAGAATCTCAGATTCCCAAAGCCATCAGTTGGTTGAAATGGATAGCCAGAACATCACGCAGGGACCGGAAATCTCCACGGTTGTCGCGGCGCAGGATGGGGCGTATCGCGTGGAGATTCGTTCAACAAGCCGGAGCGCGCCGGCGGGACGATATGAATTGAGATTTGAGGTCGCCGGGGCCACGGAGCAGGATCGACAATGGATCGAAGCGCAACTCGCGTATGCCGAGGGGCGGCGATTGCGCATGCAACCGGCCGCGGATGCTCGAAAGCTGGCGATCGGGCGATTCGAGGAGGCGCTCGGCCACTGGCAGGCTTTGGGCGATAAATTGATGGCGGCCCATGCGCTCTACTACATTGCAGATGGCTATAGGCGTCTGGGCCGGATGCGACACTCGCTTTCATCCTATAGCCAGGCCCGACAATTTGCGTTGGAAGCCGGAGAATCACGGGAAGTCGCAATAGCGGAGACCTACATCGCCAATTTACACAGCCTGTTGGGCGAACCGCGAAAGTCAATCGAATATTATGACCGAACGCTGACTCAGTGGCGATCACTCAACGACACCTACCTTGAAACCCGAACGATCTACGAGTTGGGGTATGTGTATGCGATGCTCGGTGAGGCGCGAAAGGCGTTGGAAAATTACGAGGAGGCGTTGCGGCTCTGGCTGAAACTGGACAACCGCCAATGGATGGCGGCGACCCTTAATAATATGGGAGGAGGTTACGAAATCCTTGGCGCCTGGCAGAAAGCGCTGGAGCATTACAGTCGCGCCCTGGAGCTTTATCAGGCCGGTGGAGACCAGCGAGGCGCCGCGAGGTCTCTCAATAACCTTGGCTATGTATATGAGCAATTGAATGAACCACGAAAGGCGATGGAGTATTACGAACGAGCGTTGACAGCGTGGAGAGCGGTGGGAGATCGAAACGAGGAATCATGGACGCTGATGAACGCTGGCTTCGCCTATGCGCGAATGAATGCCCCGCAAAAGGCGTTGGAATGCTATCGGCGATCGCTGGAACTTAGACAGGCGGAAAATGATCCGCGCGGCGCCGGAATGGCGCTTACGCTGATGGGCTCTCTGTACGCGTCGTCCGATCCACGAAAAGCGCAGGAGTACTACGATCAATCGCTCCCGCTTCTGCGAACCGCCGGGGATCGTTGGAGAGAAGCCGCCGCATTGCGTGATCTTGGAATGATCTACACCTCGTTAGGCGATCTGCCACGCGCGCTGGAATATTTGAATCGAGCGCTGGAACTCTTTCGCGATGTCGGCCATCAGAACAGCGAGGCTCAGACGCTTTATGGCCTTGCCCGACTTGAAAATGCGCGAGGCGATTCCGCCGCCGCGCTCCGGTGGATTGAATCGGCAATCGCGCTTGTCGAGAGCGCGCGCGCCGAAGTCGGTAGCCAGCGACTGCGCGCTTCCTATGTCGCTTCGACACAGAAATTCTACGAACTTCAGATCGACACCCTCATGCGATTGCATCAGGCGCGCCCATCGGATGGTTTCGCCGCTCTCGCCGCGCAATCAAGCGAACGCGCGCATGCGCGTAGCCTGCTCGAATTGCTGGTCGAATCCCGCGTCGATATTAGACAGGGCGTTGACGCTGCGCTGCTCGAACATGAGCGGGATCTGGCCGGACGGCTCAATGCGAAGGCGACGCGCCAACTGGAACTGGGCGCGAATTCTCCACAATATGCAACGCTCAAACAGGAGATCAGCCAGCTCGAAAATGAGTTCGAGATGGCTCAGGCGGCGATCCGGAAAGACAGCCCTCATTACGATGCGCTGGTCCATCCGCAGCCGCTTACGCTGGCGGAGATCCAACAGCAACTGGACGATGACACGCTGCTGCTCGAATACAAGCTGGGCGATGCGCGTAGCTGGCTCTGGGCGATCACCAACAGGACGCTGAAGACTTACGAACTGCCGAAGCGCGGACAGGTCGAACTGGCCGCCGCGAGTTTCCTCCGGCATTTGACGGCGCGCAGTCTGGCCGGAAAAGACGAGACGCCACTTCAGCGCCGCCGCCGCATCGCCGAGGCCGATGCTCGATTGCTCGATGCCGCAAAACAATTGACCGTGATGATTCTCGATCCCGCAGCCGGCCAATTCACCGGTAAACGGCTCCTTATCGTTCCCGATGGCGCGCTACATCAGGTGACTTTCGCAGCGCTGCCCGCGCCTGAGACAGCGGGATCAGGGGACGTAGAAACAAAGAGAAAGGGAGAAAAACGCCACAGCGCTTTCATTCCATTGATTGTCGCCCACGAAATAGTCATTCTGCCTTCGGTCTCGGTCATTGCTACACAGCGGCGCGATCTGGCGCTACGTCCGGCTGCGCCTGGGCTGTTAGCTGTGTTTGCCGATCCGGTTTTCCATCTTGACGACAGCCGATTTGCAATGACTGGCAAACGTCCAGCATCCGTGACAAAGGAGCCACAGCCTGCTTCGCGCAGTATAGAGCATCTGCCGGAAGACGCTTTCGGCGGCTTCACGCGCAAACTTCCGCGCCTGCCTTTCACGCGGCGGGAGGCAGACAGAATTCTGGCCCTCGCTCCTGCCGGGGACGTTTTCAAGGCGACTGGTTTCAAAGCCAGTCGCAGCGCCGCCCTCGACCCCGGGCTTGGGCGCTATCGTTATCTGCACTTCGCCACGCACGGCCTGCTCGACAGCGAACGGCCAGGTCTTTCGGCGCTGGCGCTCTCCATGTTGGACGAGGATGGGCGGCCGCAGGACGGATTTTTGCGTGCGAATGACATCTACAATCTCAAACTGCCCGCCGAACTGGTCGTGCTCAGCGGGTGCCAAACCGGGCTGGGCAAG
>DASUFM010000242.1:0-4591 GCA_036274535.1 Blastocatellia bacterium | reverse complement strand
GGGGTAACGCGCTGGGGATACGATACTCGCTCCGAGCATTGAAATTCAAGAAAGGCCGCTGATGACAAAAGACATCAGCGGCCTTTCGATTTTTCGGCTGCGGCAATGGCGGCGCAAGTCTGTTCAGTCAAGAGTGTCGGGAATTCTTTTCAAAATGAAAACCGGGAGCGCCAGGGGTCGAGCGGGCGGCAATAGATTATGCCGCTCGCCCGGTCTATGGCGCTCCCGGTGTTGATGGGTCGGACAAAAATCAGGCTGTCGCCTTCGAAACCCACTCGGCGCTTTCGGCCTGCTCGGCGGATTCGGCATGCGCGCCTGTGTGTTGCGCATCCGCTGTTGCCTGCTGTTCGCGACGGTGTTTCCCCTCAAGCTCCTGCCGCAATTTGCGTTGAACGCCGGGATGCGGCGTCACGACCTCGCCATTCGCCTGTGTCAGAGCGTCTGACAATTCGCTTTCGTGGACCGCCCGGGTCGATTTTCTTTTTCGGCCCGGGTGGTTGCCTTTAACGAAGCTGATCCGTTGATTGCAAATTCTGCATTCCATCTTTTTTTACCGCAGGGGAGGAGACAAAACACGTGCAGGGAGACGCTTATCCGACGCTGACCTGTTCGAGTATCGAAGACCTCGCGGCCGGTCTCGGGTCCGGAGTTTCCTCAACGAGCGACAGGCTCAGCACTTCCATTCTGAGGCCATCGGAAAGCTTCTGCAGAAGGACTTCCTGGCCGTTATGGAAGCGTACGGCGTCGCGATACCTGAACGGTTCGGCAGTTAATTGGACGAAAGTAACTTCCTCGCTAGATCCTACGCCGAATTGTTTCTGAAGCGTCGCGGGAATTCCGTCCACCCGCAAACGGGCGCCCGGAGGAATGCAGCACGCCGGCAGCGCCCTTTTCATGTCGTCGTTAATCCATCTGCGTTGATTTTCAACCCAGCATTTGAATTTTGCCCAGATTCCCGCGCCTTCCGGAACAGGCGCCGGTTTTTCGAGATTTCTGAGATCGGTTACTGAAGCCAGCCCTTTCGAGCCTGTATGAAATTTGTGAATGAACAACTGCTCGCCTTCAGTGGCGAGCCGGTTCTTGATGCCATGCAAAGAGTAATCGCACATATGTTTTACCTCCCAGGGAAAGTGATAGACACAATTGAACGGGAACGAATTGGTTGCACAATCTACCTGTCCTTCTCCTCCTACTTGAAATCTAGGGCGCAGCAAATAGATAACCACCTAATGATCATTGTTGATTCGCAAGCGGGGGCCGTTAAAGATAAACTGGCCTGAAACCGTACTCTGGTTTCAGTGAACCCGAAACGTACAATAGTCCTTATGTAATGCGCCGGACTCGGGGTTCAACGTTCCGCTTCTGACTGCCTAAAGCCCCAACAATGAGCAAAAGGCTTATTACCTTTTGTGGGGACACACTGTGTTGTAGCAAATTCCAGACCTTACATCCCATCGTGAATGGGACTTATAGGACTTATGGGACTTACAGGTCCAATAGCCCATATCCAGGACAGCGTTCACAATAAATTTTGTCCCGTAAATTTTTGCCCCGTAAATTTTGCCCCGTAAAATTTGCCACGTAAAATTTGCCACGTAAAATTTGGAGGAGATTCGAAGGGTCGATGAGAATTGAGGGCGTTTCGGTTGCTCACGCGAATTTTTTTTTGCGTATTGTATAGATCAGGCGGCGGCCGGAGTAATCCGGCCCGTCTCCATGAACTGTTTGAAGCGGTTGAGGTCTTCATCGACTCGACGTTCAGGGTCTTCGCCGAAGAGTTTTGCGACGAGCGAGCCGATTTTGCCAACCGGCGGAGCGTATTCGATCGCGACTTTGACTTCGGCGCCTCGCCCGTCGTGGCTCTTTTCAAAACGCACCGAGCCTGCGTTTGGGACCGCGGCGCCTTCAAGGGAGCGCCAGGCGATCAGTTCGTTCGGCGATTCGTTGATGACCTCGGCGTCCCATTCGACTTTCATTCCGACGGGCAGCCGGGCGACCCAGTGTGAGAGTCTGCCAGGATGGCCGCTGATCGCGCGAACCGATTCCAGGTGGCTGAGAAAGCGGGGAAGATTCTCGAAGTCGCTCCAGAATCTGAACAACTCCTCTACCGGCTTATCGATGGTGACGCTCTTTTCGACCTTGATGCCGGCGCCGTGTTTGACGCTGGCGCGAAGTCCTTTGCGCTTCGCAGTGCTGACGCTCAACGCCTTGTAAAGACTGCTGTGGCCGGTCGCGCCTCTATAGATCAGGGCGCCGCCGGCGATCGCCATCAGAATACCGCCAACGCCCATGCGCTTCAGCCCGTATATCGCCAGAACGCCCCCGCCCGCCGCCGAGATGAATCGTTCTCCGTCGCCGATGTTGATCGGCCGGTAACGACCGTTATGTTTTATCGAATTCGCCGCCATAGCTTATTGCGGATTGCGGATTGCCGCGCATTATGCGATTTCAAATTGCAGATTAAGGTTCAAAAAATCCGCAATCCGCAATCCGCAATCCACAATTCTCTAGCGCCTCTTCGCGCGGGTTGATGGCGCCTTGACGCTCTTTTTAGTTGTCCTGCGGGAGCTTGCGCTCGCGGAACTCAACGCGGGGCCGGACGTCCTAGTGGATGTTTTGCCGGTCCTGGCGCGCGCGCTGCCAACGGTCTTGCGGCCGGTCTTCGTGGCGCTCTTGACGCTCCGGCTTCGTGATGACGGACTGCCTGCGCTTGAACTTGATGATCGCTTTCCGCCGCTCGGTCGGGGCCTGGTCGATGTGGAGCTTTTTTTGAGGATGCTGGCTGATTTGGCGCCGCTCGACACTCTGGCTGTCCTGGCTTCACTCTTGCTCCGCTTGCCACGTCCGCGACCGGTTTTCATCGCGGCGTCATTTTTTTCGATTTCATTGGCGCCTTCGCTGGCTACGTAACCATCTGCCATAAAACTGACTCTCCTTCTGAGATATGGATTGTTTTTGAGGCGGCGGGAGATTTGCTTATCAATTCCCGAGGCCACTGATGATCCGTCTGATGAGCGCTTTGGTTCATCGTCTTTGATTTAGCAAACGATGTGCCTTTAATCGTGGATTTTCGAATTACCAAACACTCAGGCGCCGAACGCTCATACATATGTAATGCACTGTTTTAAAGCGATCGGATTGCATTCAATACAACCTCAGGCATAGTGGTTGCGGTCATAATGATAGGGCTCATAGAACTCATAAATTCTATAAGTCCTATAAGCCCTATAAGCCATATAAGTCCTTGAGGAGGGTTACATGAACGCTACAGTGCTTTTGACGAATGACCATCAGAAGGCGGTGAGTCTGATCGGAGAACTTGAGGCCGCGGACCGGCAGGTCGGCACCGTTCAGACTAACACCGATGCATTCAACCATCTGAACGAACTGCTGATGATGCACACGCTCATCGAAGAAGAAGTGTTCTATCCGGTGATGAAGGAGTTTGACGAATCACGCGATCTGGCGCGAAGTTTACGCAAGGGGCATAAGGATTTCGAGCGCCTGCTATCGCATCTATCAACTATGGCCCCGAATGTGGAGGAGTTCCAGGCCACTCTCGCGGACCTGCGTGAAACAGTAGAGCGCCACATCGAAGAAGAGGAGCACGAACTCTTTCCGATAGCCGAACAATTGTGCGACCCGCAGCGACTCGAGGAAATGGGTCGCCGAATGCAGGAGATGAAATATAACAGCCGTGCGAAAGTCGCCGCCATCCGGCGCAGATAAAAAAAGGGCTGTTCGCTTCGGATTACGCTTCTTTTGGAAGAGTAACCTTTGCGAACAGCCTTGAAACCCGGATACGGTGTGAAAACAACTAAAAGTTGCTTCAAAGACGATCCCCTATGCCTCCTACCGCATCCGGGGGTTCACCTTGATATGCCTTAAGCTGTCACCATTGCTTTCTGCAACTATGGCGCCGCAACCGGACGCCGGGCGCAATCAATCGATGTTTTCTTCGTCCCGCCGGACAGATAGTCGGATAAGCTGAGAATCGTTGAAAAAACATAGTCGCTGCAACGTCATATACATCACAACAGGTCCAAAACGATCGCGGCGACGGGATGGACTACAGTCTGTCAGAGCATGAATTCAGCCCCCGGCAGACTCTCACTATTGGCTTCTTCGATTATGGGTGTTTTCGCATCCGTTCACCTTGTATGATTAACACATCATCGGCGCCTTCAACGCGTACAACGGTTTTCGTTAAATCCATAGTTAAATCTGGCCCGCGCCACGCCATTGACAAGTCACGTTCTTCTGGCTTAGCCTGCAACCGTATTGCGCGTCCGGATTCATTGAAAGGCGCGCGATCCTCACATCGTTGCGTTATCGATCCAATAAAAAAAACAAACAGCCCGGGAAATAAAGTAAGGAAGTAGAAGCGAGGATCAATCCCGATCGCCGGCTATAGAAGCCGCGAAAACCCCCGTGAGTCGCCCGCCTGAAGGGAGTGGCCTATCTCTGATAAGGACCGCTCACAAATTTATTCAGACAAAATGGAGAGAAGACATATGGCGCCAAAAGGCTGGCTGTTTAAATCGATTTTTCTTTTGATCCTCATTATGACCATTATTACTGTGGCCTCTAT
>DASUFM010000241.1:0-4400 GCA_036274535.1 Blastocatellia bacterium | reverse complement strand
TCGCTCGCGACCTACAGCGACCGGACGAGAGCCTGTATGGGATGTCCGGAGCAGAAATTGACGCCGCAGAACGAATTCTGCAAAGCCTGCAAGTGTCCGGAATGGGCGCTCGCGGATTTGAGATTGAAACGGCTAATGCCGAATCTGAAGTGCCCGAAAGAGAAATGGTGAGTTTGGCGCGGCGGCGGCGTGGAAGGGCACGCTACCCCTTATAGCTGGCGTAGGACGGTAGCCAGACCAGAGGTTAAGTAACTCCGTCCTACGGGTAGGTCAAAACCAGTTAAAGCCGGTTTCGAGTCCGGCCCGCCGCGCCGTCAAGAGGAAGCTAGAGGTGACGATTCCTGCGATGATGGTAGCCCTGAGCCGCATAATTCGGGGTAAATGACCTCCAAGCGGGTGCGAAGCCCGCAACGATCTTTAATAACCATCGGCTCGCTTACCGCCGGCTCATGACCGCCGGGACACAGCGCGAAACCTTCACGCGCCGCGGGCCGATACGATTTGAAGGATTGCAAGAAGGAGCAATATGGAAACAGGAAGCTTAGCGGAAGTATCCAGTTATGACCGGGAAAAACCCGACAACCTGATCACCGAAAGCCAGTCCACAACAACTCCCGCCCTTTATCCCTTTGACGCTGAATTTATCGCCGTCCCGTTCAACGCCAGGCCCGACGCGCCGAAGCCGAAGATCGTTTATCACAAGCTCAGGAAGCCCACGCTGCAACAACTTAAGGACCGCGAGGCGCAGTCGAAGACCGAACTCGTAAGCCTCAACGATCGCGAGGACGAGGAGAACGCGGATAACTGGACGGCAACCATCAATCTTTGGGAAAGGTTGATTGAGGGCGTAAAGGGGTATCAAGGGGGTACTGACTGGCGCGAACTCACGGCGCAAGAGAAGGCCGAGATGAAGCCGGATCACAAATACCGCGCCGTCGTCCAGATGTACGCGGGATCGGTCATGGTCGAATACGGCGACGAGGACGCCGACGTCCCGATCGGCGCCGAAACCTGGACCATTCGGCACGAGATCGGCGCCGGGAAGGAGCCGGATTTCGTTGTGCGCCATACGCTGCGCGAGCCGAACGAAGCGGAGCGCGAGAAGTTCAAGTCGGCCCGGCGCATCAGTTACGTTCGCGGCAAGCACACGCGCACGAGGATCAACACCAACCTGCAAGCCTACTGCGACCTATACGACGCGCTCGTTCTTTCGATAGAGGGCGCGACGGTGGGCGGCGCGCCGCTTACCACGGCCAACCGAAAAGCCTTTCTCGCTCAGATTGACGCGCCCTGGAAGCGGAAAATAGTCGAAGTTCTCATGAATGCGATGGGCGGGCAATCGTCGGACTGACCGGGCAGCTTGAGGATTTATTCTTCAAGCAACTCGAAGCGCACCGAACGGGCAAAGGGCGTCCGACCGAAGAGGACGCCACTCCCCGTCACCTCTCAGCGATCATCGCGGACATTCTGCGCCTCGACATCCTGCACGAAGCCGGGGCGAGTTTTGCCTACCCTGACGCGCTTTCGCCGGTCCAATGGATGGGGCTTGAAGCTCTGACCAATGCACGGCGCAGGAGTCATCAAGCGGAGCACGAGGAGCGGCAGAAACAGCAGACGCAGAAGAAACCGGCGATAGACCCTGCTCATTTAGCGCGGGTCAGTCGGGGATGGTGATTTGGCTCGTTTCATTTTCAACCGCTTTTTATACGTCAGAGCAACCACGATGATGGCCGTTACAGCGGCGCCGATTATTCCGGTAAGGAAGAGCATAGCCAGCAGTCTGAATGTAAATCCCATACGATCCTCCGGCGGGATTGTGGCGCCGGCCGGCTGAAAAATAAACCTCACGGGGGCGGCATACTCCGATTATGGCGACCGGAATCACGATTGAGATCAAAGCCGATACGACGGGATTCAAACGCGACGTGAAAAGCGCGCTGGACGGCGGCAGCGCGCAGGTCCGGGAATTTAAGAGCGCGCTTGATGCTTCAACGAATAGCGTGAAGGCCATGCGCTCAGCGCTCGGCGATCTGAAGACCGCATTCGCGGCCATCGGCGGCGCGCTCGTGCTTAAGCAGATTGGGGAAGCGGCCATTCAATCGGCGATCAGCATTGACAAGACCCGTCAGACAATGGTCGCGCTGACCGGCTCGGTTGACGCCGCGAATAAGAAAATCGCAGAACTGCGCGAGTTGGCGAAGTCGTCGCCGGGCGTAACGACGAGTTTCGCGACAGATTTATTCGTCCAATTCAAAGCGCTCAAAACGGTCGCCGACTCCACAATTAACGACCTTATCAAGTCCATCGGCAAACTCAATGCCGTATTCGCCATTCCCGATGTTAAGACCTTCAGCCGAAACCTGATTCAAATCTTTCAGGGCGGATTCGAGCGCGATCAAATCAAAGAGGCGCTGCAGTCCGTGCCGATCTTTGAGCAGTTATTGCAGGAAGCCTTTGGGACCAGCGACGGCCAGAAGCTGAAGAAGCTGAAAGACGCCGGCAAGTTGACGATGGAAACGTTCTTGCAGGGGATCATCGAGAAGACCAACGAGCGATTCCCGCAGGTGCAGGACGGTATCGGCGCGCAGTTCGACAAGCTGAAAGACCGCATTACCGTGGCGCTCGAACCGCTCGGCAAGGAACTTGTAAACATCCTGCTGCCCGCGTTCGACGATATTGTCAAAAAGGTCGAACAGTACGGCGACAGCGCCGGGCGAATCTTCAAGGAGAACCGCGACGACATCATCGCGACGGTCAAGGAACTGGCGACCATGACCGTGCAGATAGGTAAATTGGCCGCGAGCCTCGCCGACTTCGCGAGCAAGAGCGGGATATTTAAAACAATCGCGATCAACCTCGCTGACGCGGCGGACATATTCAGCGGCGACGTGGGCTTTCTGGACTTCTTCAGTGGTGCGCGTGGGCCGCGAGTGCAGGCGCTTGAGCGGCAGTTTGCGGAAATGAACTCGGCCCGCATTAAGGCTGAGGCGTTCGGTTCCGACGTGGACCTTGGCGCTGTAGTTAAGGCCACGGGCGGCGGCAATCTGACGGTCAGAAACGGCGCCATTGTTCGAGCGAGCGCGACGGGCGGCGGAAATAATAGGACGGGAGCGCCAAGCGCTACGGTAGGCGACGCCAAAAGGCGCACCGATGCGGCGGCGAAGGCGCTCGCAGCGCAGACGAAAGAAATCCTCGACGTGTCCGGCGACATCATCGAAAGCGCGGTCAAGGGGCTTGAGACGATCGAAAAAGACCTGACCGGCGCGATCATTCAGGGCAATCGCGACCGCTCAGTGCTCGTGAATTACGCGCCGACGCTGACCGGAAATATTAGGCAGGGGATTATCGAAGCGGTCAGGCAGCGGGACGCGGCGACAAGGGGGCGAATTGACGATCTGCAGCGGACATCGCGGCGCGCATTGAACCGCTCCGGTCAGGCGATCGGCGATCTATTCAACCGCGGCGCGATCACGCCGGAACAGGCGGACGCGCTCTCCCAGGCCGCGAATCGGCAGCGCGCCAGTCAGTTGAGAGAGGTTCTTGCGCTCGAAGAACAATTCGGACAACTGAGCGATGCGCGGCTCGACGACCTGCGGGATGAAATCGCGCTATACGATCAGCTCGGAACCGCCATCAGCGACACTGAACGATTCATGCGCGGATTCAACGCCGCAACAATCTCCGTCGGCGACGCCTTCGAGCGCTTCGGCCAGAACGTGAGTCAGGCGCTGCTGAATACGAAGGATTTACTGAACGGACTGAAAAACGCCGTGCTGTCCTTCTTCAACGATTTGCTTGGGCGAAGCCTGCAGAACATCGTCAGGCAGGCGTTATCCCCCCTTGCGGGGCTTGGCGGCGCGTTCGGTGGAGTGTTCGGGGGCGGCGGCTTTACCACCCCGCCATTCGTTCCGCAGTCTGCAAGCGGTAGCGGTTTGCAGAACCTGCTCGCGTCAGTCGCCAATCTCGGCGGCGGGGGCTTGAGCGTTCCAGCGTCGGTCACGGCCGGGGCGGGCGGATCGCTCGGCGGATTGCCGATATTTCGCGGCAACATCACGGCGCCGGGGGCTTTCTCTCAATTGCCTACAGGCGCGGCGATTGGTGGAGCGGCGTCGCGTGGCGGATTCTCGCTCGGCGGACTATTCGGCGGGCTGGCGTCAGCGGCGCCGCTGCTCGGCCTCTCGCTCGGGGCCGGACTCGGCGGGCAATCAACGTTCGGAAACGTTCTCGGCGCGGTCGGCGGCGGGGCTGTAGGGCTCGGATTGTCCTTCGGCGCGTCAGTCTTCAGCGCGGGCGGCGGGCTTGGTTCGGCTGCATTGGCGGCGCTGGGGCCAATCGCGCTCATTGGCGCTCCATTGCTCGTCGGCGCGATCTTCGCAGGAAAGGCCGCGCAGAGGCGCAAG
>DASUFM010000240.1:0-10901 GCA_036274535.1 Blastocatellia bacterium | reverse complement strand
TTGACTCCGCGTTCGCCGACTATCGTGTCATAGCCCTTCTCGAAGCCCCCTATGAACTCGTCGCAATGGGCGATGCGGCTGACTTCCCGAATCTCATCCATGGTCGCGTGCGGCCTGGAAAATTTGATATTTTCGGCGATCGTGCCGTCGAAAAGGAAATTGTCCTGTAGCACGACTCCGAGGTAAGCGCGGTAATCGCGCAGTTTGACGCCGTTCAACTCCTGCCCGTCGATCCTGATCGCGCCGGATTTCGGCCGGTTGAAATTCATGACCAGGCTGATCAGTGTGCTTTTGCCCGATCCGCTCGAACCGACCAGAGCCGTGGTCGTTCCGGCAGAGGCTTTGAATGAGACCCCTTTCAGCACCGGAACGCCTTCGTTGTATTCGAAGCTCACGTCTTCGAACTCGACA
Source organism: Blastocatellia bacterium (assembly GCA_036274535.1). Lineage (GTDB taxonomy): Bacteria > Acidobacteriota > Blastocatellia > RBC074 > RBC074 > JAJVID01. The sequence goes on along the minus strand of DASUFM010000240.1, from coordinate 10,490 downwards.
TCGCCCCGGATGCCGTCCAGAGCGTTGCGCTTCGCGTCCTCTTCATCTTCGGTGGGCATGTTCAGGATTTCGCGTATGCGGTCCAGTCCGGCGAAGGCCTCGGTGATCTGCGTGCCGATTGCCGCGATCTCTATCACCGGCATCGCCATCAGGCCGGTGAAGAACACGTACATAAACAGATCGCCGAGAGTCATATGGCCGGCGATCACTGAATGGCCTCCGACGGTGATCATGACGACGCCGACCGCGCCGATGATGACCGAAGAGAAGGCCGTGATGGCCGAAACTCCGGTCATCGTTTTCGCGATATTACGGAAGAGTTTGTGCGCGCCGCGCGCGAAGACCAGTTCCTCGCGCTTCTCCGCCGTATAGGCCTTGACGATGCGAATGCCGCCGAGCGATTCTCCCAGGCGTCCCGTGATCCCGCTGTAAATCTCCCCGCGCTCGCGGAAGATGGGCCGGAGCTTTTTGAACGCGTAAGCCAGCACGCCGCCGAACGCCGCCAGCACGACGATTGTCAGCGCAGTCAATCGCCAGTTCAGATAAAACAACACGCCTATCGCGATGGCCGCCGTGATCAGGCTGCCGATCAGTTGCACGATGCCGGTCCCGACCAGGTTTCTGATTCCCTCGGCGTCGGTCATCACGCGCGAAATCAGCTTGCCGGTTTGCGTGGAATCGAAATAACTGATGGGCAGGCGCTCTACCTGCGCCTGAACGCGCTTGCGCATCTCTGTGATCGCGCGCTGCGCCGCCACGCCCAACACCTGCGAAAGCGAGAACGAGGTCACGGCCTGGACCACAGTCGCCGCGCCGGCGGCGATCGCGATCGGCGTGAGCATTTGAACATGGCCCTTTCCGATCACGTCGTCGATGATGTATTTCGACGACGCGGGCAGGACCAGCCCTACCAGACGATTGGCGAGCATCAACGCGGCGCCGAGCGCCAGCCGCCCGCGATGCGCTACGATCAGTTGTCTGGCTTCGCGCCAGGCGTCTGAAAAACGCAGGCGCTTTTTTTTCGGTTCAGGCATCTGTCTTCTCCTTCATTTATTCCTCTCAATTCCAGTCGGCGCTGTTATAAACCGCACGTGCCCCCATTTTTCAGGCGCATGCATATTGACGACTCCTTGCGGCGACCAGACCCAGTTGTTTTCCTTTATGTCGGACGTTTTGTGGTACTTACCGTCGACGACCTCGTGCAGCCATTCGCGTTCTTCCACGATATTTCATCCAGATTGCCGTCGATCCTGAGCGTTTCCCCAGTTCGGTAACAACGGTACTCTTTCGGCGCCTCGGACACAACCGGCGCCGGAACCCATGTAATCATAAGAAAAAAGCTAATCAGTGTTCGCATATAGATCCGAATTCGATTAAAGTCCGTATAACTATGCGACTGACAATTCCCGATCGCTGCTCTTCATCCCCTTGTTCTGAATTAAATAGAGTCACAATAATTAAGGACAGATCCTTGTCACCTTAATTCATAATGTGAGACTTAGCGCTACCCTCACGTTAGTCGCCCCGCCCCATAACCTTACAGACCTTTCAACGCTCGTTACCCATTTTTGCTGATCGTTCTGGTGGCGCAAATCCGGAAGCAATCGCTTATCACCGTGGAGTGATTTTCATTCTGTTTACTTACGGTGAATGTTCAAATCTTCGCGCAGTTCCGATCATTACGCGATCTGAGGGAGGATTTGCACATCAGCCTGACGGCGCGCATCCGCAATTTGCCGTCTGTCGAAATGAGCGCTTTGCGCAACGGTTTTCCCTGCTATCCAGATGAATGGATAATCGTTTTAAACATTTCTGAAAAGGTTCACAACATGAAAAAATCAAAGAAGACATTTATTGGGATGACATTTCTAGCACTGGCTTTGGCGGCCATATCGGCCTTTGTTTCGACAGGTAGACGTTCGGTCAGCGCGGCCGCGGCGCCAACTGCAGCCGCCGCAGCGCAAACCTGGAACATGCCGGTCTATATATTTGCGGTAACCACGGATAACACACTCTATTTTCTGGCGCCCGGCTCCACCACCTATCAATCTCTCGGGAGGGTTGCGGGAATAGGCGGAAACGATATTATCGGAATAGATTTTCGTCCCGCTAATCAACAACTTTATGCCTTGACTGATGGAGGGAGACTCTACACTATCAACTTCAATGTCGCTCCGCCGACCGCCACCCTGGTGAGCGCGCTGACGCCTCGTTTCCCGTCAGGCTTCCAATCGCTGCTGGACTTCAATCCGGTCGTTGACGCAATACGTCTCATTGGGAGTGATACGCTGAACTATGCCGTCGTCAAAGACGCTAACGGCGTCCTCAAAACGACTGCGGTTCAGACCGCTCTGACTTATGCGGCAGGTGACGTCAACGCTGGAAAAACCCCGAAAGTCAGCGCCGGAGCATATACCAATAACGTCGCCGGCGCGACTACTACCATCTTCTATGCGATCGATTACGATCAGGATACCCTGGTGACGATCGCTGACAAGAATAACGGCAGTTCGAACACCGGCGGAGGGCGACTGCAAACGATCGGTCCCCTTGTGGACAGCGCCGGCAATAAGATTACCGTCAATCCTGCGGCTGACATCGATATCCTCACTTTTAACGGGGTCAATTATCTGGTCGGAGTCAGCCGCGATATAACGTTCCAGATCCCTTTCAGCCAGATTAACCAGAATCTGCCGCTGGGGACGACGCAGAACGTGGCTGTTCAGGGATTCCTGTTCCCCACAAACCCGACGGCCAGATCGTCATTTATCGACATCGCCGTTTCAAACCTGCGATAACACCGGGGTAATCTCAGCGACTCCGCAATCAGAGCAGGATAGCGCAACCAACCATAAACCAACCATACGTTAAGGTCGGTTGTGAAAGTGGGAAGGGGAAGCAATCATCACCCCCTTCCCACTTCCTGCGAATGTGAATAGTTACCCATTATTCTCCTCTCACTTGGCGCCCGATAAGTCAGACCCGTCTGACGTTTCTTTTCTTGCCGCGCGCAGTCACTCTTCTACCTGATTAAATCACTTAGAATGGCGCCGACTTTGTCCTTTTTGTGGAGCCGCCCGCTTGCGCCAGCGCCACAAAAGGAACAAAGTCGAGTTTAGAAGCGCGATAAAAACGGGAGAGCGGCTACCCGGCTGTTGATTGCAAGTCGTATACTTAGTCAGGGGAGAGGTGAATGGACGCTGTATGAATTTATTCAAGTTTAAATTGAAAACATACGGCTTAGCGCTGGGTTCCGTCCTGGGCGCCCTCGCCGCCAGGTACATTCTTGAGCCGATTCTTGGGGAGGTAGCTCCGCTCGTACTGTTCAGTCTCGCCGTAACGGTGTCCGCGTGGTACGGCGGCCTTGGACCTGGACTCGTGGCGACCTTGGCCAGCGGCCTTCTCGGCGATTATTTTTTTATCGAGCCGCTTCACACGTTTGGGATCTCCGCCCACAATCACGCGGAACAGGTGGAACTATACTGTCGCGACTGATCGACGACCTGCTGGACATTTCACGCATGGTATCGGGCAGGCTCCAGATCGATTCCGCGCCCGTAAGTCTGACGCCGGTGATCGAGGCTGCGGCGGAGATGATCCGCCCCGCGGCCGATGCGAAAGGGATCCAATTATGTCTGGCGACAGAAGCTGACGCTTGTCAAGTAATGGGAGATTCCACCCGCTTACAGCAAATCGTATGGAACCTTCTATCGAACTCCGTCAAATTCACTCCGCCGAATGGCCGAGTTGACATCACGCTCGATCGGGTCGGCTCCAATGCTCAAATAACGGTGCGCGACACTGGGAAAGGGATCAGCCCGGAATTCCTTCCTTATGTGTTTGACCGGTTCCGACAAGAGAGCGATAAATCTGGCGGCATGGGGCTGGGGATGGCGATCACGAAAAATCTTGTGGAGCTCCACGGCGGCACGATTGAAGTCTACAGCGCCGGAGAGGGGCAAGGGGCGACATTCAAGGTGTACATTCCGTTATTAGAGCAAAGGGATTCTGCAACTACTGAATATTCAGAAGTAGAAATGGAGGTTAGCGGCCTGGCTCAAATCAGGTAAGAGGATGGGCGGGTAGTGGGTCTCGAACCCACGGCCTCCAGAGCCACAATCTGGCGCTCTAACCAACTGAGCTATACCCGCCACAAAATTTATCAGGTTGTAAAGAGCGGAAATATCCGCTTCAAACGAAGCCATTATCTTACCGGCTGGATTTCGACGCGTCAAGCAAACAACGAGAAAGCTCGCTGTGATTCGCGCTCGAATCAATAAACGTGGTATCAACCGGTCTTACTCAGAAACCTGCGGACAATCGGCGCGAATGCGTCAGGTTCGGCCAGAAATCCGTCGTGGCCGTGAGTCGATTGCAATTCGGCGTATTCGGCGTCGACTCCGGCGTCTTTCATTCTTTCAGCCAATGCTTTTACCTCTTCCGGCGGGAACAGCCAGTCGGACGAAATGCCGACCGTCAGGACCCGCGCCTTGAGACGTTCGAGCGCGGCGCGTTCCGAATCATAGCCGCGCGCGGGATGGAAGTTGTCCATGGCCTTGGTGATGATCAGGTAGGAATTGGCGTCGAAGCGGCGGGTGAAAATGGCGCCCTGATAGTCGAGATAACCGCCGATGTCATAGCGGCCGGTTAAAGAGAGCAGCGGGTCTTCGCCGTTGCGGTTCGGGTTGCGCGCGAAACGCTCGGCGAAGAGACGCTCCGACTTGTACGAGATCATGGCGAGCGCGCGGGCCAGAGCCAGTCCGGCGTTCGGCCCATCGCCGGCTTCGTACGCGCCGTTTCGCCAGTTCGCGTCGTTGACGATCGCCCATCGCTGCAGGTGGTTCAGCGCCAGGCCCATCGCGGTCAGCGGCGCGGCGCCGATGGCGATGCAATTCTCGACGCGCCCGGGGTAGTCAATCGCCCACTGGATCGCCTGCATCCCGCCTATGGAACCGCCGATTACCGCGCGCAATCTCTCGACGCCGAGATGATCCAGCAGCCGGGCCTGTGACCTGACCCAGTCGCGCACGGTGACCAGCGGGAAATTCGCGGCGAAAGGCTTGCCAGTCATTGGATCAATCGTTTGCGGTCCGGTCGAGCCGTAACACGATCCGATGACGTTGGCGCAGATTACGCAATCTCGGGTGAGATCGAAGACGCCATGCTCGCCGAACAACTGCGGCCACCAGTCGCCGGCGCGCGCCGATCCGGAGAGCGCGTGACAAACCAGAATCGCGTTATCGCGGGGCTCATTCAAAGCGCCGTAAACCGCGTAACGCAGATTGACTGGATGCAAAGAGCCGCCGGATTCGAGCGCGAACGGTTCGTCCTCGGCAAAGACAAAATCGCCTTCGTAAGCCGGCCAGATTTTCGCTTGAATTGACTCCGGCATAGGAGTTAATGCGGATAGGAAGATCGAGGATTGAAGATCGAAGGCATGGGCGATCCTCGGTCCTCGATCTTCAATCCTCGATCCTCGATCCTCGATCCTCAGGCGCTAGCCGCGAACTTTTGCGTCGCCGCCTTCAGGGCCTGATCGATGTCGGCGATGATGTCGCGTATGTCTTCGATGCCGACCGACAGGCGAACCAGGCCGGGAGTGACGCCCGTCGACGCCTGCTCTTCCTCGGTCAGCTGGGAATGAGTGGTCGAGGCCGGGTGAATGACCAGCGATTTCGCGTCGCCGATATTGGCGAGCAGGCTGAAGAGTTTCACCGAATTGATGAAAGCTTTGCCCGCTTCGAGTCCGCCACGAATGCCGAATGTGACCAGCGCGCCCGCGCCGTCCGGCATATATTTCTTCACGCGCTCGAAATACTGGCTGGATTCCAGTCCCGGGTAATTGACCCATTCGACCTGCGGATTTGCCTGCAGGAATTTCGCCACTTCGAGCGCGTTCCGGGAATGGCGCTCCATGCGCAGGTGCAGCGTCTCGGCGCCTTGCAGGAACAGGAACGAGTTGAACGGCGTTGTGCAGGCGCCTATGTCGCGCAGCCCCTGCACGCGGGCTTTGAGGATGAAAGCAAGCGGGCCGAAGGCCTCCGAATAAACGACTCCGTGGTACGACGGGTCGGGAGTGGTGAAATCCGGGAAACGTCCCGAAGCCTTCCAGTCGAATTTTCCGGCGTCGATGATCGCTCCGCCGATCGAAGTTCCGTGACCGCCGATGAATTTCGTCAAGGATTGAACGACGATGTCGGCGCCGTGTTCGATGGGGCGGCATAACGCCGGTGACGGCGTCGTGTTGTCGATGATCAGCGGCAGCCCGTATTCATGCGCTATGCCGGACATTTTCTCTATGTCCACGATATCCAGTTTCGGGTTTCCGACCGTCTCGGCATAAACGGCTTTGGTCTTATCGTTGATCGCCGCGCGCAACCCGGCTTCATCCTCGGCGTCGACGAAACGGACGATGACGCCCAGTTTCGGCAGCGTGTAATGGAACAGGTTATAAGTGCCGCCGTAAAGGGACGTTGTCGATACGATCTCGTCGCCCGCGCTGGCCAGCGTGAGAATCGTCAGGGTTTCGGCCGCCTGCCCCGATGACACCGCCAGCGCGGCCATGCCGCCTTCCATCGCGGCCAGACGTTTTTCCAGGACATCCTGCGTCGGATTCATGATCCTGGAATAGATGTTACCGAACTCCTGCAGCGCGAAGAGGCGCGCCGCATGGTCGGCGTCGGTGAAATTATAGGAAGTGGTCTGATAGATTGGGACCGCCCGCGCATTGGTCGCGGGATCGACCGCCTGCCCGCCATGAACCGCCAGTGTATTGAAATGATAAGTCGGACCTTGCTCGTCAGCCATAATGCTTTCTCCTCTGATGTTTTATCAGCGTGGAACCAGGAAACAAAAATTCCTTCTTAAGTACATGCGAAAATATTGGGGATTTTCGCCAATCTCCAGGAAAAAAATTTTTGACGATCTATACAGTCATCTCAACAACCCGTCCACAAACCCGATTTCATAGGCCATAAATAATCCGAATCCGAGGCTGAAGCAGCCGGCCAGCGCGCGTATGGCCAGGTTAGCCTTGGTGAAATATCCCGCCGTCAGATGAATCGGCAGGCTCAGGATCAGGCTCATGACCATCATTCCGCCGATCGAGCCGGCGCCGAAAATGATGATGTAGCCGAAGGCCAGGGCCGTCGATCCCTTGATCGTCATCAGCACGGAGAGCATCAACGCGGCGCTGCCCGCCAACCCATGCACCATTCCGATGATCATGGGTCGAACGCCGAGTTTCATCCCGTGATGTGAATGAACCGGCTCCTGCTTGTGGTCGTGAATGTGAGGATGGATGTGCGTATGGCCCGCGTGGGAATGCCGGTGAAAATGCACGCGGCCTCCGCGAGCGAGTTTGTAAAGCACGTTCGCGCCCAATCCGATCAGCATCAGCGCGACACAGAATTCGAGCGGCTTTTCATATCTTCCGATCTCGAATCGCATGAGGATCACAGCCACGCCGGCGATCAACAGCGAGGCGGTGTGGCCGACTCCCCAAAGCCCGCCGATCAGGAGCGAACTGAACCAGTTCTTTCGCTCGCTGACGATGGCAGAGACGGCCGCCAGGTGGTCTGTGTCCAGAGCGTGCCTCAAGCCCAGGCTCAGCCCGACCATCAAAACGCCGAGCGCGGAGGTCGTGTTCGCCGTCCCGCTGCCGGCCCGCCACAAGTCCGAGAGGCTGATGCCCGCTTCCCGCAATGACCGGTAGCAGATCGCCGCTCCCAAAACCGCGATGACGAAGGCGCTTACAGCCGGAAGCGCGCGCAAAAATTTTCCCGATGACGGAATCCTGGACAACAATTTCCCTCCATAAACGAAAGCCAGCCCGGCGGCGGTCAGCGCGCCGGCCAATCCCATACTGAACGCCACGATTAGAACCAGCCCGTATCCGACGCGGTTCATGGAGATCGAGGCAAGCATCAGGACCAGAGCCGATGGGCATGGCATTATCCCACCCGATACTCCCAGCGCCAACAGGCTTCGCCACGTAATCTCCGAACCGTCCGCCCCGGGCGGCAGATGCGTATGGCCGGCCGCCCCATGCTCATGTGGATGATCGTGCGCATGATCATGCGTATGACCGGGGGCCTCATGCTCATGCGCCTGCTCGTGATCGCGCGCGGCGAATCCCCCCGCGACTCCTAATGATACTCGCAGACGTTTTGTAAAAAGGCTCAAGCCGATCGCCAGTACCAGAGCCCCCGAAACAAAGCTCAGAATGGGATAGAGCTTTTCAGGAAGCGCATAACGCGAGGCGAAAAGCGTAATAAAGCCGAGCGCGAATACTCCTATCGTATGAGTGATTGTGACAGTGGCGCCCAAAAACGCCGCATGCTTCGCCGTGCCGCGCGAGCCGACCAGATAGGCGCCTACGACCGTTTTGCCGTGCCCGGGCGACATCGCGTGCATTCCGCCCAGCGCAAAGGCGATCAGCAATCCGATCAATATCACGCCCGGCGTCAGCGCCGGCGCCGCGATCAATTCCGCGAACCGGTCGCGCGCAATCGCGACGGGCTTGCCGTCGCGCAAAATCAACGGCTTTGCGCCGGCCGGCAATGGTCCCGCGGTCACAGACCATTCGGCGACGCGTTCGTCGAGCGGCGCCATCAGCAGAACTTCGGGATACGCCTTCAATTCATCTGTCACACCGCCGCCGTAAGCCGTGCTGTCGAAGACTTTCGCTCCCGAAGCGGGTGTGACTACGATCTCGCGCCAGCCCGCGCGATCAGTCATATTCGAGTCCTCGAAACGTAGCCGCGGCGCCAGGCCCGCGCCCGCGAACTCGCCCGCCAATTCGTAAACGACGCGCAGCGTGAACAACCCGGCCGCGCCCGGCGATCTGCCGGCGCTTTTCCCCGTCAAACGCAGAGTGACCGGGACGCCGCCCGCAGTCAGTTTCAAACCGGCCAGGTAGCCGGGCGTGACCTGATCCAGCCAGGCGTTCAACTCAGCTTCAGTGAGATTCCCGTCATTGTCCAGATCGGCTTTTTGCGATTCCTGAAACGCCGGGACTTCGGCCAGGTCAATGATGTGGCGAATGCGGACCCCGGCGGCGCCTGATTCGATTCGCGTGAAGTGGTTGATAGTGAAATTGCCCAGCGGGTGAGCGGACGCATCAACGAACAGGCCGATTACTATGGCGGCCGATATCAGAACGAATAACAATCGCCTGAGTGGGACGGTTCGCCACATTCCCGGGGTTCCGCTACGCTCCACCCCGGGCTTTACTCTGTCGCCTGCTCCGCAGGCTAAGAATCGGAACATCCATTTCGCCCGGAAACGCGATAAATAAGGGTTCATGTTCATTTGTGTTCATTTGTGGCTGATCTTTTTTTCCTGGATGTGATGGAGCGCTACTCCCCCAACGCCTGTCTGGCGATCCGGGATTGTCGCGGATCAAAGCCCGGATTGAGCTTCAAAGCCCGCTGCAAATATTCCCGCGCTGTCGCGCCGTCTCCAGCGGCCTGCGCAATCATTCCGGCGTGGTAAAACAACTTCGCGTCCTGCGCGCCCAATCGCAGAGCGTCCTTGACCGCCTGCCGGGCCTCGTCGATCTTCCCGGCTTTGAGCGCCGTCCAGGCCAGGGCGTCCGCGCCGTAAATGTCGCGCCGCGTTTCATATTCGGTTTTGGCGAGTTGATAAGCTTCGCCGGATTTTAAATCGTGGTCGGCGTAAAAGAGCGCGAGCTGGCGATTGTAAAGCCGCCCGCCCCCGGCGCTGATTCCGGCCGTCTGTTCGATCAAAGCGTATTCCGCTTCGGCCTCTTTCGTCCGACCGGCGATCTGGCGCAAATCCCCGAGCGCGGCGATGAAGACCGGGTCAGGCAAAATCCTGACGGCGCGTTCGTAATGTTCGATGGCGGCGTTCAGATCTCCTTTAGCCGCCAGCGCGCGGCCAAGGCCGGCGAGAGCGCGATAGTAATCCGGAAAAGTCACCAGTGAGTCGCGATAATGTTTTTCCGCCTTCTCGTAATCGCCGACACCGAACGCCGTTTCGCCCAGCTGCCAGCGACACCAGGCGATTGTTTCGCGTGATGGCGGAACCGCTTCGACAGCCATGTTCAGGGCTTCGGCGTAGAGCCGTTCCGCTCGCGCGTTATCGCCCATCAACGCCGCCATTCGAGCCAGCCGCGTTTTGGCCGCGACGTCCGCCTTTTCCCGCCTCTCCAGCTCTCGAAACGCCTTCTGCGCCGCCTCGTAATCGCCGAGTTCCATCAGCGCGTCGCCGAGCAACAGATATGGATATCCCTTGCGCGAATCGAGCCGCGTCAATTGTTCAGCGTGATCGCGCGCCGAAGCGAAGTCGTGGGCGGACATTTCAACCTGCGCGAGCAGGCTCAGGCCGTTCAAGTTCCGCTCCGCCGGAATCGCCTTGAGCGAGTTTTTGGCGGCGCGAGTCGCCAGATCCAGCCAGGTCGCGTTTCCAGTCTCTCGCAACCGCAACAGGTAATAACCTGCAAGTTTGTTGATCGCGATAAAATCGTC
>DASUFM010000239.1:0-6510 GCA_036274535.1 Blastocatellia bacterium | reverse complement strand
ATCGTGGACCTCCTCAAAAAATAACCACGAAGAAACGAAGCCCCCTTCGTGTTCTTCATTTCTTCGTGGTTGATTGTTATTGTTTTCTGCAGCGGCGCGATTAAACCAACCGCGCCGCATGATCGGAGAGCGTTGTCGTCTTATTTTTCAAAGACCATCAGGCGAGACTGCGGCGGTGTAGTTCAACGCGAAGAGATTCGCTTCGACGGCTGGCCGATGTGGATATGGGCGCCAGTGGCGGATCCGGGAATCGCCCCGCGAATGGCTATAAAAGAGACGCCTTGAGAGGCCAGGTAACCGATCAACGCCTGGCCTTCGGCGCTGTCAGGATGCACGGCGACATCGACGGCTTCGCGGTGATCGAAGCCGAGCTGGTTGTGCGTCGCGGTCTGGCCGGCCGCGCTGACGGGAAGAGGTTTTGCGAACTTCAAACGGAAGAAAGCGTCAACCTTGGCCAGATCGCTCAGCATCCAGCGCGACGCGCCGACGTAGCGAATTACCAGCCCCGAGCGAGAATGCAGCCTGCCGCCCGCCGCGGAGGCTTTGGCAAGCTCTTCCGCCGCGCTGACCTCGGCCACCATATGATCGACTTCGGCGAGCCGGCCAATCGTCTCGGCGACCTTGCCCTGGACTTCCAGCAGGGCGCGCTCGCCGTCATCATATTCGCGTTTGGCTATCACGCCCATGGCAAGCAATTCCTTGCGCTTTGCGACCAGTTCAAGCGCGCGCGATTCGTCCTGCCGCTGGAGTTCCAGAAGTTTTTCAAGGCTCGCGCGATAGGCGCTCGACGCGCTCAGCAAATTGGCTCGTGACTCTTTTGCGACTTCGGCCAGATTCTTCGGGTCTTCCTTCTTCGCTTCTTCCCCGGGCTTCGGTTCTTCTTTCGGACGCTGTGGAGTAACGCGTGTGGATTTCGCCCGGGTTTTGCGCCCGGCGGTTTTCTGCGACATGGCATGCGGCGCGGCGCCGATCAACAAAATGAAAGTCACGGCAAGCAGCGTGACGGCGTGGGGCCTTGAACTGCTATCCGCTTTCGATTTTTGATGAAACATGACGGTTCTTTCTATCTTCCTATCATCTTATACGCCGCTCAGGGCAAAATAGTTTCAGCGTCAATCTGTTACAATCGCAAGGCATGCGGGCATTTGTCAAATCGAATTCGACAAAGCATCATACTCATTATGAATAAACCATTGCCGCGTCTGCGCAGAGGATTAGACATATTTCCCTCACCGGTTACCGACCGGCCGGGGCTACTTTTCCGCGATCCGTTCCGCTACACCGATGAGATTCTGATCATACCGCCGCTGCTCGTCGCCGCGCTGAACTACTTCGACGGCGAAAGCACGACGCTCGACGCTCAGGCCTACGTCTCAAAACTCGCCGGCCAGTTGATTCCGAGCGAGATCCTAGAGTCGTTGGTCGACGCGCTGCGGGAAAACGGATTTCTGGAGACCGAGGAATTCGAACGGCTGCGCGAGACGCGCCACACCGAATTCGCCGCGACAGCGTCTCGTACGCCGGCGCATTCAGGATCGGGCTATCCCGACAAGGCGGAAGAACTGCGAAAACAACTCGACGAATACCTGCGCGATCATCGCAAGCCCGCGACAGATCCGATCTTTGGTCTCGCCGCGCCGCACGTCAGCCCCTGGGGTGGATGGGAATGCTACGCCGCGGCTTACGGGCGCCTGAGCGGAGCGGCCGGCGAGCAATTGAAGAATAAGACCGTCGTGCTGCTCGGAACCTCGCATTACGGCGCGCCGGAAAAATTCGGATTGACGCGCAAGCCCTTCGTCACGCCTCTGGGGACGTTAAAACCCGACATCGAGTTGATTGACCATTTGGCGTCACGGGCCGGCGGCGCGGTGGCGATGGAAGATTATTGTCACGCCATCGAACATTCGATCGAGTTTCAATGCGTCTTCCTGCAACAGATGCTCGGCCCGGATTTCAAAATCGTGCCCATCCTGTGCGGCCCGTTCGCAAAGGCGTTGCGCTCCGGCGAGCCGCCGGAGCGGGACGACAACGTGCTGCGCTTTTTCGACGCGCTCGGCGAAATGGCTGAATCCCACAGTTCGCGCCTCTTCTGGGTGTTGGGCATCGACCTGGCCCACGTCGGCGTCAGGTACGGCGACAATCTGGTCGCCCGAGCGGACCAGGACGAGATGCTGGATGTAAAAGAAGAAGATCGGGAGCGATTGAACCGCGTCTGCGCGGGCGACGGCGACGAATTCTTCGAGATGGTCAAGCCTGAACAGGATCGTTTGAAATGGTGCGGATTCTCGCCGCTCTACACTTTCCTGAGCTCGATGCGGAACGTCCAGAACATTCAGGGCGACGTGCTGCGCTACGATCAGTGGAATATCGACGAACAATCAGTAGTCAGTTTCGCCGCCATCGAGTTCTCTACAAAGGATGGGAACCGGAAGACAAGGGGACAAGGAGAATAGAGGACAAGGAGATAAGAACTTTCCTTCCCCTTGTCTCCCTGTCTCCTTGTCCCGCCTTCCTTACACAGGCCTGAAGTTATGAAAAGATCATACCGAGCGCGGAGACGCGCTCCAATAAAACTCATTCATAGCTGAGAATGAATCTAGGCTTGAAATTGACGTTTTGATAAACCTCGCTCAAAGAAAATTCGCATTCCATCGCGGCCAGCCCCAGGGGGTCGTTCAAATCATTGAACTCGCGATGAATCCACATGCCGTTATGCCGTTTGATGAACTGAGTGATGTGCGGGCGATCCTGCGCCACCAATAGATATTCGCGGAAACTGGGAATCGACTTATAGTGAGTGAATTTTACAACCCGATCATAATTGCTGGTGGAAGACGAAAGAACTTCGATAATCAAAGTTGGATTGGTCAATACGTCGACGCCTCCGATCTTTTCAAACACCGGCTTACCGCACAGCGCCGACAGATCGCCGTAACGGTACGGCGGCAGAGTCGGGACTTTTATTCGCATATTTGCCAGAAAGGTCCGGCATTTTGCTTCGTCCAATCGCGAGCGAAGCAGGAAATGTATATTACTTTCGATCCGGTCATGTTCATCGTTAACTCCGGCCATCGAGAATATCTCGCCGTCCCAATATTCGAGCCTCTCGTCGGAGTTCTTGTCCAATTCCAGGTATTCTTCCAACGTATAGCGTCTCTTTGGTTGAGCAGACATTTTTCCACGTCCTTTCATGTCATGACTGCGCCGGATGCATCGTGCGTAACGGATAATTTTAACGCCGGCTCGAATTTTACTTCAATCGAAAAGCTGGTAAATTACTGGCTATGTGCGGACGATATACGCTTCATCATACGCCCGGAGAAATACGAGAGCGATTCGGCGTGGAGACACTGGAGGAACTTCTCTTTCCGCGTTACAACATCGCGCCTTCGCAAATCATTCCAGTTATTCGGCGGCGCCTATCCGGCGTGGCCGCCGGCGACTTGCGCGAAATGGCCGGCTGTAAATGGGGGTTGATTCCCTATTGGGCTAAAGACCCGAAGATCGGCAACAATCTGATCAACGCCAAGGCCGAGACGATTTCCGAAAAGCCGTCATTCAAAAACGCCTTCGCCAAGCGGCGCTGCCTGATTCCGGCTGACGGTTTCTTTGAATGGCGGAAGCGCGGCAAGGAACCGAGCCAGCCCGTCTATGTTCGCAGGCGCGACGGCGGGCTGTTCGCTTTCGCGGGGCTGTGGGAGGCCTGGAAGACGCCCGAAGGCGTGACGCTGGAAACCTGTACGATTATCACGGTCGAGCCGAATGAATTCATTTCGAAGATTCATCACCGGATGGCCGCGATCCTCAAACCCGATGAAGAAGCGGCCTGGATCGATCCGAAGAGTAAAAGCGAAGAACTGATGCGATTGCTGCGGCCTTACGAATCGGATGACCTGGAAGCTTTCCCCGTGTCGCGCGCCGTCAACAGCCCGGCGCACGACGGTCCGGAATGCATCGCCCCCGCCGACGCCACTGAATTAGCCACAGAGACACAGAGGCACAGAGAAAGAGAGTCGTAGAGAAAGAGATCGAGCCGCCGCTTTTTCTCTCTGTCTCTTTTTCTCTGTGCCTCCGTGTCTCTGTGGCTAAGCTCAAACTGCCATATGCTCGCTCTTGGTAGTCCAGAGCCTGTTAATCACCTTGAGCAGAATTATCCCGCTGACAACGAATGTCGCGCCCAGCGCCAGCGCCTGATCGTATCTGCCGTAAAGAAAATTGCCGACTGTGAAGAGCGACGACCAGATCACGGCGCAACCGGACACCCAGCCGACCAGCGCCAGTGGAAGACTATCGCCGGTCTGCGCGGCCTCTTCTTTCGAAATCCCCGTCTCTCGCCGTATCGTTTCCCAACCCGGGCCCGCGGGACGAACTTTGCGATAAAAATCGATCAGCGTTTTACGGTCTGTCTGCGGCGCGAAATAAGCCGCCAACAGCCAGCAGGCCGTGGTCACCGCGATGGTGATGATCAGCCTCATCGCCGAAGTGGTATTGTAGATTTCCTCTTTTTCAAGAATCAGGAAAGCCACCGAAACCAGGAACGAGCTGATCATTGCGACGACTTCACACCATGCGTTGATGCGCCACCAGAACCATCGCGCCAGATATAGCAGCCCCGTCCCCGCGCCTACCTGGAGGATGATGTCGAAAGCGTCCTTGGCGCTGTCCAGGAAAAAAACCAGCCCCGACGACAGGAAGAACAGCCCGACGGTCGCCAGGCGTCCCGCAAAAACGTAGTGCCTTTCTTCGGCGTCCTTCCTGATAAAACGCCGATAAAAATCGTGAACGAGATATGAAGCGCCCCAGTTGAGGTGAGTAAGAATCGTGGATGAATTTGCGGCGACCAGGCCGCCGACCATCAAACCGACGAAGCCGATCGGCAGGAATTTGAGCATCGCCGGATAGGCGATGTCGTGCCCCAGCAGTTTCGGGTCGAGGTTAGGGAACGCCGCCTGAATATCGGACAGCTGTGGATAGACGATGATCGAGCAGAGCGCGACCAGTATCCACGGCCACGGGCGCAGCACGTAATGGGCGACGTTGAAGAACAACACGGCGCCGAGGGCGTCCTTCTCTGATTTCGAAGCCAGCATGCGCTGGGCGATGTAACTGCCGCCGCCGGGCTCGGCGCCGGGATACCAGACCGCCCACCATTGCACGGCTATCGGTATGATGAAAACCGCCACCGCGATGTCCCAGTGGTTCGTGAAGTCGGGAAGGACGTTCAGATAGTTGATCCCTCCAGGGCCCGCCGTCGCTGAGAGTTTGTCCATCATCCCGCTGAGGCCGCCGACCTGCGGTAGTCTGAGCGCGAAATAAGCCGCCGCGATCACCGCCGTCATCTTGATGAAGAACTGGATCATGTCGATGACCAGCACTCCCCACAACCCCGAATGCGCGGCGAAGACCACGTTGAGTATTCCGACGAACGCCAGCGTCTGCCAGCGTTCCAGGCCGAATAAAATGCCGGCGATCTTGGTGGCCGCCAGATTGACAGTCGCCATGATCAGACAGTTGAAGAGAAGCCCCAGATAGATCGCGCGGAAGCCGCGAACGGCGCCGGCGGCCTTACCGGAATAACGAATCTCGTAAAATTCCAGGTCGGTCAGCACTCCCGAACGCCGCCATAGCCGCGCATAGAAAAACACCGTCGCCACGCCCGTCAGCGTGAACGCCCACCAGACCCAGTTCCCCGCCACGCCGTTTCGGCGGACGATGTCTGTCACCAGGTTCGGCGTGTCGCTGCTGAAGGTCGTCGCCACCATCGAAAGCCCGGCCAGCCACCACGGAACCGAACGGCCCGAAGCGAAAAACTCAGAAGTGCTCTTCGACGACCTCTTTCCGAAAAACAGCGCGGGAGCGAAACAAATGGCCACGGCCAGCGCCGCAATAATCCAATCGAGCGCGGTAAGTCGCATCAAATTATCCTTTCAGTTCGTGGAATTAAACGGGCGTCAGTGCAGGCGATACTAACTGGAGAGAGTAATTCTGTCGAGGTGGGGCGACGATCTTAATGTTTAAGCTTGAGTCCAATCTTCAATGGCCAGCCCCGATATGCGAGCAAAATCCTTGTGATTGCGAGTCACGAGAATGCCGCCAATGGTTAAAACAATCGCGGCGATCTTCAAATCCTGCGATCCTATCTGTTTCACGCCGGCTTTGAGCCGTATAAATTCAGCGGCGGCCTGATCATCAAATGGAAGCAGGCGAAGTTGCATGAGATCGTCGAGTGTTTGCTGAAACGCGCCATATGCGGCAACCCATTGACTGGCGTTCCTGGCGCGAGCGATCATCGCGAAACGCCCACGCAATTGCTCTTCAACATTGATGATCGTTGTTGCGCGCCAGTTGAGCGGAGTGTTGCGCAACCGGGCAGCGACTGCGGCATGACCGCGCCGCAAGAGGCTCAAATGATTGGTATCGAGCACCCACAATGGATCAGACACGGTTGGCCTCTTCACGGATACGCCGCAGCTCCGCTTGGAATTCGTCCCACTGTGGGTCATCGGCGTC
>DASUFM010000238.1:0-10808 GCA_036274535.1 Blastocatellia bacterium | reverse complement strand
CGATGAGGACGCGCCGGTCAACCTTGGGATAGTTTTCGACGTCTCGGGCAGCATGAAAGGCAAACTCGACCGCGCCAGAGACGCGCTCAAGGCTTTCGTTCAGACATCCCACAGCGACGACGACTTCTTCCTGGTCGGATTCAATCAACGCGCCAATTTGCTGGCCGAATTCACCGACGGCGAGTCGCTTACCAACAAACTCACTCTGGTCGATCCGAGAGGGCAGACGGCGCTCTACGACGCCGCCTATCTGGGGATCGAGAAGGTCAAACAGGGCCGCCACACCCGCAACGCGATGCTGCTGATTTCCGACGGGCAGGACAACTCGTCACGCTACACCTACGGCGAACTGCGCAAACTGCTCAAGGAAGCCGGAGTGCAGATTTACTGTATCGGGATCGTCGAGATAGGCGGAGCTGCGGGCGGGACGCTGGATATGCAGGGGCAGGCGATCCTGGAAGAGATCGCGCAGACCACTGGAGGAAAAGCCTTCTTTCCGCGATCGGCCGCGGAACTGGAAGACGCCACGACCCGCATCGCGCTGGAACTCCGGCATCAATACAGCATCGGTTACAACCCGACCAACGTTAAGCGAGACGGGCAATGGCACAAGATCAGAGTCAACGTCAAAGGCCCCAAGGGATTGTCAAATCTGAAGGTGCAGCACAAGGAAGGCTATTACGCGGTCGCAGGCAAAAGAGATTTGAGGTGAGGAAACAATGCGTAAGAAGGTAATCTTTATCATCGCCATGCTAACGCTGCTCCTGCTCTTTACCATGACTCGTGGCGAACAGGCCGCGCCGCAGGACCCGCAATCTGATAAATCCGGCCAGTCCGAGCAGAAACCAGTAGGACAAGATCGCATTCCAATACCTCCAACGGACGTGGTTTCGCTGCCCGTTACAGTGACTGACATCAGCAATCGCCTTGTTACCGGGTTGGGCAAGCAACATTTCGAGGTCTTCGAAGACAAAGTAAAACAGGAGATTACTTTCTTCAGCGATGAGGACGCGCCGGTCAACCTTGGGATAGTTTTCGACGTCTCGGGCAGCATGAAAGGCAAACTCGACCGCGCCAGAGACGCGCTCAAGGCTTTCATAGATACGTCCCACAGTGACGACGACTTCTTCCTGGTCGGATTCAACCAACGCGCCAACTTGCTGGCCGAATTCACCGACGGCGAGTCGCTTACCAACAAACTCACTCTGGTCGATCCGAAGGGGCAGACGGCGCTCTACGACGCCGCCTATCTGGGGATCGAGAAAGTCAAACAGGGCCGCCACACCCGCAACGCGATGCTGCTGATTTCCGACGGGCAGGACAATTCGTCACGCTATACCTACAGCGAAGTGCGCAAACTGCTCAAGGAAGCCGGAGTGCAGATTTACTGTATCGGGATCGTCGAGATGGGCGGAGCGGCGGGCGGGACGCTGGATATGCAAGGGCAGGCGATCCTGGAAGAGATCGCGCAAATGACAGGCGGCAAGGCCTTCTTCCCGCGATCACCCGTGGAACTGGAAGAGATTATGACCCGCATCGCGCTGGAACTCCGGCATCAATACAGCATTGGCTATGTCCCGACAAATGTGAAGTCAGACGGGCAGTGGCACAAGATCAAAGTAAACGTCAAAGGCCCCAAGGGAATGTCAAATCTGAAGGTGCAGCACAAGGAAGGCTATTACGCGGTCTCCAACAAAGGTGGACGGTAGGCGGTTTGTAGTTCCGCCTTCAAGCGGTCAGTCGTGAAGATTCCAGAAGGCCGCCTGAAGGCGAAACTACAAACTACGCCCTAACTGGCTTTACTCTTCATCATTGCTCTCATCGCCTGATTCTTCAGGCGCATCGTCCGATTTCTTCTTCCTGCCTTTTCCTTTTTTCTCTTTACTGAAACTTGCGGCGGCCTCGTCCTCGGTGTTGAAGCTCTCGATCAGGTCGAGCAACTGCGTGATTTTCAGCGCGCCGTAAACGCGGTCGGTCACGCCGACGAGTTTGAGAGTCCCGCCGGCTTCCTGAACCCGTTTGAAAGCGCGAACGATTTCGCCGATACCCATGCTGTCGATGATCGGCACTTCGGTCAGATTGAGCAGAATCTTGCTCGTGCCGGCCTGTAAAACCTTGTCAACGAGCATCTGCAATTGGAAACCACCCTGCCCTTTGATGAACTTACCGCGCATGTCGAGCGAGGCGATAGTCCCTAGATAATGAATTCCGATGGTGATCATAATTGGGGTTTCTGATTTTAGTTTGCGGATCGCGGATCGCGGATTGAAATAATCCGCAATCGTTTCGGTTTGCAATGAGCATTCTACCCGACACAGTGCTAAGATCACAAAGCCTATGCAAACCCAAATTTCCGTCGAACAAATTCGCGCGGCGCGGGAGGTCGTCTACGGCGCTCTGAATCCGACGCCGCTAATCGAATATCCGCTGCTCGAGCGGGAAATCGGCGCCCGCGTCTTCCTCAAACACGAAAATCATCAGGTCACCGGGGCGTTCAAAGTCCGCGGGGGGCTGAATTTCATGAGCCACTTCGCAAGGGAACGCTCACATGACGGGGTGATCACCGCCACGCGCGGCAACCACGGGCAATCTGTGGCGATGGCCGCCGGCGTTTATTCGATACCATCCACGATCGTCGTCCCGTTCGGCAACAATCCAGAGAAGAACGAGGCGATGCGGGCTTACGGCGCGCGGCTCATCGAATACGGGCGCGATTTCGACGAGGCGCGCGACGAGACTGAACGCCTGTCGAAAGCCGAAAACCTGCGTTACATTCATTCGGCCAACGAGCCGCATTTGATCAACGGCGTCGGGACCTACGCGCTCGAAATCATCGAGGAAATCAGCCTTCGGGGCGTTCAGGCTGACGCGATTTTCGTGCCCATCGGGCTGGGCAGCGGCGTTTGCGGCGTGATCACGGCCTTTCGCGCGCTCTCGCCCAAAACCAGAATCTACGGAGTGCAGGCCGAAGGCGCGCCGAGCGTCTACCTTTCCTGGAAAGAAGGCCGCATCGTCGAAACCACGGATGCGAACACCTTCGCCGACGGCGTCGCCACCAGAGTTCCCGCCAGGCTGACCTTGGACAGTATTCGCAACGGAATCGACGAGATAGTACTGGTCAACGACGGCGAGATTATCAACGCGATCCGGCTGCTCTGGCGGACGACGCATAATCTGGTCGAAGGCGCGGGCGCGGCGGCGACAGCGGCGATCGTCAAATTATGCGATAAACTCAAAGGACAAAATGTGATTAATGTTTTGACAGGCGGAAATCTGGATACGGAATCGATTACGAAAATCTTTAAATAGAACAGATAAATCCTGTTTGTCCTATCTGTCCTATCTGTCCTATTAAGTAATTATGCTCACTTTCAACGACATTCTAAAAGCCCGAGAACGACTCCGTGGCGTGGCGCACCGCACGCCGGTCCTGAGGTCCAGACAATTCAACGAACATTCGGATTGCGAAGTTTTCTTCAAGGCCGAAAACCTTCAGCGTGTCGGCGCGTTCAAATTCCGCGGCGCGTACAACAAACTGGCGTCGCTCAGCTATGACGAGCGCAAACGCGGGGCGCTCGCCTATTCGTCGGGCAATCATGCGCAGGCGATGGCGCTGGCGGGGAAGCTTCTGGGCGTTCGAGTGGCGATCGTCATGCCGCAGGACGCGCCGGAGATCAAAGTGGCGGCGACCCGCGCATACGGGGCCGAGGTGATCTTCTACGACCGCTACAGCGAGAGCCGCGAAGAGACCGGAGAGAAAATCTGCCGCGAACGCGGTATGACGCTGGTTCCTCCGTTCGACGATTACGCGGTTATGGCGGGGCAGGGGACGGCGGCTCTCGAATTGCTCGAAGAGGTTCCCGAACTCGATATCCTGTTGGTTCCGACGAGCGGCAGCGGGTTGCTCGCCGGATGCGCGGTGGCGGCCAGACACATGCGACCGCAAATCCGCGTCTTCGGCGTCGAACCCGAAGCGGGCAATGACACCTGGCAATCATTTCGCAAGGGCGAGCGCGTGGAGATTCCCGTTCCCAAAACAATCGCCGACGGATTGCAGGTAACCGCGCCCGGCAAACTGACTTTCCCGATAATCCGTGAGCTCGTCGAAGACATACTGCTGGTCAATGATCAGGAGCTAATCTCGACCATCCGGTTCATACTCGAACGAATGAAGGTTCTCGTCGAGCCTTCAGGCGCGGCGGGGGCGGCGGCGGTCTTTCATCGCAAGTTAGATTTCACGGGCAAACGCGCCGGCGTTCTGCTTTCTGGCGGCAATGTGGATCTGTCGAAGCTGGCTTCGTATCTTTGACACTCCGGGAGGCGCTGCGTAGAATGACCACCTTATGGCTTGGTTCAAGCGTGAAACCGACAAAATAGGCCCCCTGCCTCCACCTGAAGATCGCACAGTCAAGACAGAAGGCATCTTCGTCAAATGTGAAAACGAGGATTGCTCGGCGACGATCTATCGAAAGGATCTGAAAGCCAATCTTAATGTCTGTCCGACCTGCGGCTATCATTTCAGGCTGAGTTCGCGGGAGCGTCTGCAGATGCTCTTCGACGAGGGCAGGTACTCTGAACGCGACGCTGGCGTCGCGCCGACCGACCCGCTGGAATTCGTCGACAGTTCCACGTATCCGGAGCGGCTGCGCAAATCGCAGAAGCAGACCGGCATGCGCGACGCGTTGCTTACCGGCGAGGGCGAGATGGGAGGGCGCGCGGTCATAGTCTGCGCGATGGAGTTCAGTTTTATGGGCGGCAGCATGGGATCGGTCGTCGGCGAGAAGATCACGCGGGCGATCGAACGCTGCGTCGAGAAGCGACTTCCGCTCATCATCGTCTCGTGTTCGGGCGGCGCGCGAATGCAGGAAGGCGCGCTCAGCCTGATGCAGATGGCCAAGATTTCCGCCGCTTTGGCGCGGCTCGACGACGCCAGATTGCCATACATCTCACTCCTCACCAATCCGACGACCGGCGGCGTGACAGCCAGTTTCGCGATGCTCGGCGATTTCAACATCGCCGAACCCGGCGCGTTGATCGGATTCGCCGGCCCCCGCGTCATAGAGCAAACGATCCGCCAGAAACTTCCCAAAGGATTTCAACGTTCGGAATTCCTGCTGGATCACGGCATGCTCGACGCCGTTGTGGATCGCCGCGAACTACGCGACTTCCTGATCAAGGTTCTGGCTTTCACCGGGCCAGACAAATGAAATTGCGGATTGCGAATTGCGGATTTGCAGATCGCAATCCGCAATTCGCAACCGAATGATTCGCAATCAGTAAAGATATGTTTTCAATCCGCAATCATCCACCAGCAATGGCCGCAATCCGCAACCTGGGGCTGTTGATCGCCGCCGTGATCGTGTTAGCCTGCGCAGATAGCGGTGATTCGTCGAAGCCTGCCCCCGAAAAGCCAAAGAATGAAGATAAAGCGAAAGCGACGACCGCCTTCGACGGCGAGCGCGCTTTCAATCACGTCAAAGCCCAGGTCGAATTCGGCCCGCGTCCGGCGGGGACGCCCGCGAACGAAAAGGCGCGCGATTACATCGTCCATGAGCTTAAGAGCTACGGCCTGAAAACGACGCTCGATGAGTTCACCGAAACCACGCCGCAGGGCAAAGTGAAATTCAAAAACGTCATCGCGGAACTGCCCGGCGAAAGTCCCAACGCCATCATCATTGCCAGCCATTACGATACGAAGCCGTTTAAAGATTTCGCCTTCGTCGGCGCGAACGACGGCGGGTCGAGCACGGGAGCGTTGCTCGAAATCGCCCGAGTCATGGCGGCGGAAAACAACGCCGGCCAGAAGAGAAAATTCACCTACTGGTTCGTCTTTTTTGACGGCGAAGAGGCTTTTTGCGAGGAATGGGACGAATGCCTGAACGGCAATGACCATACCTACGGCAGCCGGCGCATGGTCGAACGGCTCAGGAAGGAGAAACAACTCGACCGCGTCAAAGCGATGATCCTGCTGGATATGATCGGCGACCGGGATTTGACTATCCCCCGCGAGAATGGCTCGTCGCCACGGCTGGTCGAGGCGATCTGGGGAACGGCGCGGCAGATCGGCTACGGGAAGGAATTTCCGGAACGCCTCTTTGAAGTGGGTGATGACGACCACATGCCCTTTCTACGGGCAGGCGTTCCCGCCGTCGACATCATTGACTTCGAGTACGGCAGCTCTCCAGGAGATAATGATTACTGGCACACGAAAGACGACACGCTCGATAAGATCAGCCCGCGCAGCCTGAAGATCGTCGGCGACGTCACGCTGCTCAGTTTGCCGAAGATCGAGGCGCAATTTTGACAGGCGGCGAGCCATAATTCCGATGGCTAGCCGCTTCCCATATCCCATATTTCATATTCCATATGACATATCTCATTCGTCATATGGAATATGAAATATGTCCCGGCCATTGTGGCCCTCCCCCAATTTAATCAGGCCGCGCCTCGTATCATTTGAAGAAAGCCTCGAATGTTGTAGTAAAATATCCTTGCAACCATCCCCCCCATAGATCTTTACCGTAGCTAACCCAGAAAGGAAGGATGAGGTGATAAAGATGAAATGGGAATATAAGACAGTGGATTGGGGCGAAATTCGCAAGATCGGCTCCCGCGTCACCGGCGAAGATTTTATCGAAGCTAATGTGGATGCGGGGTTGAATTCACTGGGACAGGACGGATGGGAATTGGTGGGTGTTTACGTTGATGGTTACGCTGTTCACCGCACAAACAAAGGCGAGGAACTGCTCTCCAGTAGCCGCTACGTCAAATATACGTTTAAGCGCCCCCACGGTGACAGTTAAGGGTTTCAGCGCCGGGCAGGGATCGTTGTCAGCAGACGCCCGGGACAAGCCCGGCGCTATCTCTTTCTATGATCGATCACTTCTTTGATGTCAGCGAACAGAATTTTGGTAATCTTGCCGTTAGCGTCGGTGATTTTCACGGCAGGCTTGCTGAAAGGCTGTGTGCTGCGTAAATTGTCGATTCGTCCGCGGATGCTTCGGCCATCGACGGTGATTACTTCAATATCATCACTGTCAAACAACCCCTGCAACTTCTCCATCATCGAGAAAAAGTCGGTCATGGGCTTATTCCCCCAATCCTAAGATTCGCCAGATTAACGTAATCGCGGCCTGATTTGATTGTGTGTTCAGCGCCTGTTGCGGCGCCAGAAGCAAAACCACGGCCTGAATCCCATTGAACACCAGGTGAGTCACGACACAGGGCAGCAATTTTCCCGTCCAGGCGCGCAACAGCGTCAACACAAAACTCAGTGACAGGATGGCCGCGATGGTGGCGACGCTGCCCCAATATTGCGGCACGTGAACCAGCGCAAAGAGCAATGTCACGAAAATCACCGCCGCGGCTTTTCCCATCAATCCCTCGATTGTCGAAAAGATGACGCCGCGATAGACGATTTCTTCGATAAACGGCGCGGTCATCACGGCAAGCGCCGCGACCACAACGCGCGCCGCCAGGCCCATCTTCAAAACCTTTTCCAGGTCGGTCTCCTGGTGAGGCAGAATGCGCTCAGACAGAATTGCGACCCCAATCATCAAAAAACCCAGTACGACGGCGTGACCGAGTTTGAACTGCGGAGTCCATCCCCAGCCCAGAGTCCGCCAGAACGGACGTCGCCCCAATCTGGTGACGACCAGCCAGGCCGCGACAAAACCCGCCACCTGCATGATGAACGTGACCGCGAGCGACAATATAACGGCGCCCTGCGTAAGTTGAACGTCCGGTATGCCACGGCCGCTGAGCAACAAGAGGAGGCGAAAACTATATTCCAGGAGCAGCAGGAAACCGCCGCTGACGCCCCAGACTATGAACGCCCACAGCAAGTCCAGCCGCGTAGCCTCGTATGGAGGCGCGGGCGGCGTCGGCTCCGCCACTGGTTCCGCCACTGGCTCTTCAGGATATGCGGGCGAGCATTGTGGGCAATACGCGCCAGGCCCAGGCGTAAGCGCCCGCCCGCAAGTAGGACAAGAAGAAACGGTCGAGGACATAGCGTTTACACCTGTAAAAATCTCTTCGCTGCCGACAACAATCCGATGATCGTTTTCGAGTCTTCGATATCGCCACATTCAGCCATCTTCACCGCTTCGGCGAACGGCATATAAACAACTTCGACAAATTCGTCATGGTCCAGCGCCTGCGCGGACGGAGTCAGCGCGGTCGCCACATAGACATACAGCCTCTCTTCGCAAAATCCCGGCGTCGAATAAAACTCCAGCAGCTTTTCGATCCGCCCCGGACGGAAACCGATTTCCTGTTCGACCTCGCGCGCCGCGCATATTTCCGGAGTTTCACCGTGTTCGATTTTGCCCGCCGGGATTTCCAGCAATTCTCGCCGCGCCGGATGGCGGTATTGTTTTACCAGGGCGACGCGCCCGTCGTCGAACACCGGCAACGCGCCGGCGCCGCCGGGATGGCGAACGACTTCGCGAATAATTTCGACCCCGTTCTCATTACGCAACCTGTCGCGTTCGACGTCGAATATGACGCCTTTGAAGATTTTCTCCGATTCCAATAGTTGTAGTGGCAATTCTGTGTCCTTTCTCCCGCCGCGCTATTCAATCATGCGCTCATTCAAGCGCGCAAGACGGACTGCCTTTTGCCTCGAAAAAACGGAAGATGAGCCCACTGCAAAGGACGCGGAGAAACGCATTCGCTGCGCTTCTCCGCGTCCTTTGCAGTAAAAAATAACTAGGCATCCGTTTGTAGTCATGATACCCTTCGCGGCTTTGCCGGAAGAATTAGCGACTTACCTCAACCTTTTACGGCCATGAAAAACGAAACGGAGAATCGAGATCCCGAGAGGCTCACCGCCGCGCTATGGATAGTGGTGCGGCGATACATCGCGCAAATCCGCCGGCATCCGGCCGTAGCAATCCCGGCGCTGGTATTGCCCGGCATTGGGAACATCCTGATTTTTTACGCGCCGCCGCTGATCATCGCCAGGGTTCTCGGCGAATTCGCGGCCGGCGGCAGGCCGAGTCTGCGTGGGCTGATGCCGTACGTCTTGGCTTTCACAGGAGTCTGGCTTGCGGGGGAAGCGATCTGGCGAGTTAACGGCCTTCTTCTCTCCCGCGCTGAAGTTCGCGGGCTGGAGGAACTGTACGTCGAGGCGATGGATGAACTGCTGGCGAAAGACCTGTCGTTTTTCCACGACAACTATGTCGGTTCGCTGACCAAGCGCGCGTTGAGTTACGCGCGCCGTTTTGAAGACGTGTTCGACGTCATGGCGTTTCAGATGGTGGCGAATCTTCTGCCGCTGGGATTTGTCGGGTTTGTGCTGTGGAGGTATTCGCCGTGGCTGATTCTGACGCTTGTGGTGATGCTCGGCGGCACATTCATCCTGATCTGGCCGCGAATTCGCCGCCGGCGAAAGCTGGTCGACATTCGCGAGGCCGCATCGACAAGGCTCGCCGGACATCTGGCGGATTCGATCTCAAACGCGGAAGCGGTGCGCGCTTTCGCGAGAGAGCCCGAAGAGGCGAGGATTCACGCGCTGAACGTGGAGGACTACGGCTTCAAGACTCTGCGCGCATGGGATTACCAGAATCTGCGCGTCGATACGATCACGGCGCCGATGTACGTGCTCACCAACGCGTTCGGCCTTGTCATCGCCCTGGCGACCGGCGGGGCGACTGGGGCCAGCCTGCAGACAGTGTTCATCACGTTCAGTTACTACGCCGCCATTACGCGCGTGATGTGGGAATTCAGCCGGATTTACCGCAACCTGGAAGGCGCATTGACGGAAGCCGCTCAATTCACGGAACTGCTGCTCGATCCGCCCGCCGTAGTCGACGCGGAGGAAACAAAGCCGTTCGCTCCGGCTCATTACGGAATCGAGATGAAGAAAGTATGTTTCCGATATGAGCCGTCTCAACCGTTGCTGTTCGAAAATTTCTCACTGGAGGTTCCGCATGGCGCGAAAGTAGGGCTGGTCGGCTTTTCGGGCGGAGGCAAGACGACGATCACACGGCTGCTGTTGCGTTTTTCCGACATTGAAAGCGGGGCCATTCTACTGGGCGGACAACGCATTGACGAGATTCCGCAGTCGGCGCTGCGGCGCTCCATAGCTTATGTGCCGCAGGACCCTTCGATGTTCCATCGTTCGCTCGCCGATAACATTCGGATCGGCCGCCCTGAGGCCACAAACGACGAGGTCCGCCGGGCCGCCAAACTGGCGCACGCGGCGGAATTCATCGAGACGCTTCCTATGGGGTACGAAACTCTGGTCGGTGAGCGGGGCGTCAAGCTTTCCGGCGGACAACGCCAGCGAGTAGCGATCGCCCGCGCGATCCTCAAGGACGCGCCCGTGCTGATCCTCGATGAAGCGACCAGCTCGCTCGACTCCGAAAGCGAAGCCCTCATTCAGGAGGCTCTTTGGACCTTGATGGAGACTCGCACGGCGATTGTCATCGCGCACCGCCTCTCGACGGTGAAGCGGATGGACCAACTGATCGTGCTTGATCGCGGCAGAGTCGTCGAGAGGGGATCGCATGATGAACTACTGGACCACGGCGGCATTTATGCGTCGCTCTGGGCCCATCAGTCCGGCGGTTTCCTCGCCGAAGAAGGCGCCGCGAGCCTTGAAGCCGCAATATGAAAATTGAGAATGGAAGATCGAGGATTGAGGATGGAAGATGGAAGATCGAAGATGGAAGATCGAAGATGGAAGATCGAAGATGGAAGATCGAAGATGGAAGATCGAAGATGGAAGATCGAAGATCGAAGATGGAAGATCGAAGATGGAAGATCGAAGATGGAAGATCGAAGATAGCGATCCTCGGTCCTCG
>DASUFM010000237.1:0-4482 GCA_036274535.1 Blastocatellia bacterium | reverse complement strand
ATTGGCGTTGCGCAGGGCCCTCATCAAAATGGAATCGTAGCAGATGTCAGATGTCAGATGTCAGATGTCAGATTGTATCTGATTCATCACTCTTTTACTGAAACCTTGAACCTGAAACCTGGAAACTGACATCTGACATCTGACATCTGACATCTGGACACATCCTGTGTTATAATTCGCCCGTCGTTTCAACCTCTCCCGGTCTGGCAGGCCGGGCGGCGAACGGCCCGGCCTTTAGCGGTTTAATTTAAGAGAGTTCGATTCAAAGAATTTGATTGAGAGAGTTTGATCGACGACGTTAACAGACGGTATCAACAAATGTTTGTGAGGTGCGATCTTCTCCAGGCGGTCATTTAGTTCTTACCTAAAACCAGGCTTTCCTTCAGTCCATCAAGCGCAATTATGGCGTGAGGCTATCGCTCGCGCTGTCGGCATCTTCGGCATTCAATCCAGTCTTACAAATGTCAGGCGCGTTCGTGAACGCGCAAGGACCAATCGCGCAACGCCGGCCCGGATCGCCAGCGCTTTCGCTTTTCATGAGGTGTCGCGATGAATGGCAGAGTACTTGTTCTGAACTCGACTTATGAGCCGATCAACGTCTGCACGATGCGGCGGGCGATTGTGCTGATCCTGAAAGGTGTTGCGCGCGCCGAGGAGCGCCACGAGACCGAACTGCATTCGGCGCGCGCCAGGATATCCGCGCCTTCGGTCATCCGCCTGACCGAGTATGTTCACATTCCATTCGAGCGCAAGAGCCTCTCGCGGAAAAACATTTTGCTTCGCGACCATTACACCTGCCAGTATTGCGGCAAGGTTTTCAACCCGTCAGAGCTGACGCTGGATCATGTTCTCCCGAAATCGCGCGGCGGCAGCTCGAATTGGGACAACCTCGTCGCCTGTTGCAAACGCTGCAACAACCGCAAGGGCAGCGCCACCCCCGAAGAAGTCGGAATGAAACTGGTCAAACGTCCGCAATCGTTCAGTATGCACGTCAATCGCCAGATCATGCGCTACCTTGGCCGCACCGACGCCGCATGGCGGAAATATCTATATTATTGATCTTTTGTCCCATTGTGTGACGGTGTAGACTGCGAGCTTGATGGTCATGCGTAAGCTCACAGCCTGGCTGGTCCATTGTTATACCGCGCTCGGCCTGGTCGCCGCGGCGGGGATGGCCGTTTTCATAGTGCGAGGCGACGCGGAATCGTTGCGGCGGGCCATCGCGCTGATGATCGTCGCGACGATCATTGATTCGACCGACGGATGGCTGGCTCGGCGCGCGCGCGCGAAAGAGATGTTGCCGGGATTTGACGGGAGTCGCCTTGATGACATCATCGATTTTCAGACATACGCCTCGCTGCCGCTGCTCTTCATCTGGCGCGCGGGAATCCTGCCTGACGATCTGAGCTGGTGGCTGCTGGCGCCGTTGCTGGCCAGCGTCTACGGCTTTTCACAATCCGATGCGAAAACTTCGGCCGCGGATATCCACGACGCGGGGGCCCCTCGCTCAGAAGAGCATTTCTTCGTAGGCTTTCCCTCATACTGGAATGTCATGTCGATCTATCTATACTGGCTGCGGCCGCCGGTCTGGGTCGCCCTTGCGCTGATCATCGCGTTCGCGCTCATGACTTTCGTGCCGTCGCTCTATCTCTACAGCTCGCGCGGCGGGCGTCTCAGCCGCCTGACCAACCTGCTCTGCGCGGTATGGGGAATGCTGCTCGCGTTGATCGTCGCCGGCGTTTTCGATAATCCGAAGCCGTTCATGTGGGCCTCGCTTTTCCTTCCGGTCTATTATTTAGTGGTTTCGTGGGCGATCACTTTCAAACACTGGTTCGGCTGGCGAAGGCGACGCGGCCCTCCCGTAGTGACGGCGACATTGATGAGTACGCGACATGAGAATTTTGACTGAGAGATCATTCAAGTTGCGCCGAGCGACTTAAGAGAAAAGAATGAGAGTCAACCACGAAGAAACGAAGAACACGAAGAGGGCTGAAGATGGAAGATGGAAGATGGAAGATCGCGCTGATCCTCGATCCTCGATCCTCCTCTTCTTCGTAATCTTCGTCCCTTCGTGGCTGACTCTCCGCAGGAGCGATCTATGTTTACTCCCGACAAAATTCAGCGACAGATCGTCGACGGTATCCGCCAGTTCGTCGAACGCAAAGTGATTCCGGCGGCCAGAGAACTCGAACGCCGGGACGAATACCCGCATGAAATCGTCGATGAGATGAAAGAGATGGGGCTGTTCGGCTGCAACGTGCCCGAAGAATACGGCGGATTGGGACTGAGTTACACAACTTTCGCGATGATCATCGAAGAGTTGTCGCGCGGGTGGATGAGCGTAGTCGGGCCGATCGGAACGCATTCGGTGATTTGCGACATCATCAACCGCTTCGGGACCGAAGATCAGAAGCGCGAATACCTGCCGGGGCTGGCCTCAGGCGCGCGGCGCGGCGGGTTGGCCCTGTCTGAGGCGGACGCGGGCACTGATGCGCAACGCATCAGCACTGTCGCGACTCGCGTGGAAGGCGGCTATCTGATCAACGGATCGAAGATGTGGATCACCAATGGGCGCTACGGCGATACCTTCGCGCTGGCGGCCAAAACCGACCCAAAAGCCGACCCGCCGCACAAAGGCGTCTCCGCATTCATCGTCGAGAAGAGCGAGAAAGACGGCGGGGCGTTCAAAGTCGTCCGCGACATCGACAAACTCGGTTATAGAGGCGTCGAAACCTGCGAACTATATTTCGACAACCTCTTCGTCCCGGCGAAAAACCTCGTCGGCGGCCGCGAAAATGAAGGTTTCAAGCAGGTCATGACGGGGCTGGAGAGCGAGCGCATTAACGTCGCGGCTCGCGGAGTCGGATTGGCGCGGGCGGCCTTCGAAGACGCCGTCCGCTACGCGCAGCGGCGCCACACTTTCAACAAGCCGATTTGCGAACACCAGACGATCCAGATCATGCTGGCCGAGATGGGGACCAGGATCGAAGCCGCGAGATTGTTGACCTATTCGGCGGCGGAGAAGAAGGATCGTGGAGAGCGCTGCGACCTGGAAGTCGGAATGGCGAAACTCTTCGCCACCGAGACCGCGCAGGAAGTGGCATGGCAATCGATGCGAGTTCACGGCGGCGCGGGCTACTCGAAGGACCTGAACGTGGAGCGTTATTATCGCGACGCGCCGTTGCTGGTGATCGGCGGCGGAACTAATGAATTGCAGCGACTGGTCATCGCAAGACGATTGGTCGAAAAATATCCGGTTAAATAATCCACGGAGCCACACCAAGGTGAGAGACGGAAATGAGTTACGGAAGATATTTTGAGGAATTCAACGCCGGGGATGTTTATAAACATTGGCCCGGACGCACCATCACAGAGCATGACGACACATGGTTCAGCCTGATGACGATGAACCAGAACCCGCTGCACATCGATGGACATTACGCAGCGGGCACGCAGCATGGGCGGCGGCTGGTCAACGGAACGTTTATATTCAGTCTCGCGGTCGGGATGTCTGTGGCGGACGTGAGCGGAAAGTGCATCGCGAATCTGGAATACGAACACATCAGGCATCTGGCCCCGACTTTTCACGGCGACACGATTTACGCCGAGACCGAAGTTCTCGAAAAACGCGAATCTGAGAGCAAACCGGACCGCGGCGTCGTTTATGTCGAAACCCGAGCGCGCAACCAGCGCGGCGAGGCGGTGCTGGTCTTTCGCCGCCGCGTGCTGATTCCCAAGAGACCGGTGGGTGAAGCTTGATGCGGGAAATAACAATGATGAGGAGTCTGCTTTACGTCCCGGGAATTTCCGAGCGAATGATTTTGAAGGCGCGCGATTCGGCGGCGGACGGATTGATACTCGACCTTGAAGACGGCGTCGCGCCGAATCAGAAGCTCGAGGCCCGGGCGGCGGTCGTTCGCCTGCTCAATGAAATTGATTTCGGCGGCAAGGAGATATTTGTCCGCATCAACGGGCTCGCCACTGAATGGGGCCTGGAAGACGCGCGGGCGGTTGCGGCGGTCGGCGCCCCCGGCCTGGTCATCCCCAAGTGCGAAAGCGTCGAGGACGTGACTACAATCGCCCCTGTCATGCAAAGCAGATATCACCAGCCGATCGCCGGGCAATCGCGCAAGCTGCTCTGCCAGATCGAAACTTCGCGCGGAGTCTTCGCCGGCCGCGAGATAGCCGAATCGAACGAACTGGTCGCCGGTCTGCTTTTCGGATCGGCCGACCTGTCGTGCGACCTGGGCGCCGTTTTAAGTGAGGACGAGGTCGAAGTGTTGTTCGCGCGTTCGCACGTCCTGCTGGCCGCGCGCGCGGCCGGGGTCGCGGCCTATGATTCGCCGCATTTCGCGATTGAAGATCTTGACGGGCTGCGCCGCCGGTGTGTGGCGGCGCGAAATATGGGCTACGACGGTAAAACGGCGATCCATCCATCACACCTCGCGATCATCAACGAAGTCTTCGCGCCGACCGCCGAAC
>DASUFM010000236.1:0-10966 GCA_036274535.1 Blastocatellia bacterium | reverse complement strand
ATGTCGATCTCGAAATCGGCCGATCGGGCTGTCGCTCCGCGACTATCGGCGACGGGCGATTCGATTTATCGGGCGTCGGGACCGCCTTCGGAGTCGAACCGGGGCCGCCATCGGTTGAAACGCTCGCCGGCAATTCACGTTTCGCGGATGTCGCGAGCCATGTCGCCAGCGCAAGGCCGAAAGTCAGCAGAGCCAGCGCGGCCACTGCCAGCGTCCGTCGATATTTTCTTGTCGCGCCGGCGGGCGCAGGGGCCGGAGCGGCGGCCCGCTGGCGAAAGGCCGCCAGCAGAGCGGTTTCGATGCGCTCCGGCATCTCTTCGGCGGCGCATGCGAAGGAGAGAGCGCGCAGATCCCGACTCAGCGCCCGCTCTTCCGCCAGCAGCGTAGCGCAGGACGAGCATCTTCGAATGTGCTCCAGTCCGCGATCACGCTCGCCGGCGTCCATCAGACTGTCGCGCGCAATCTCGATGATGATTGTTTCAAAATCAGGGCAGCTCATATTTCATCTAAAACACCCGGCTTGATTAATCTGAATGGCGTCCTGTTCGACGGCATCGTGTCCGCATAGCCGTTGTTTCAGCAGGGCGCGCGCCCTATGCAACCGCGACCTGACAGTGCCGACGGCGCAGCCGAGCGCAGCCGCGGCCTGGCTGTAACTCATCTCTTCCAGTTCACACAACACTACGACTTCTCGATAATGCAGCGGCAGCCCCAGCACGGCCTGGCGGACCGATTCTATCTCTTCATTGCGCACCAGATTTCCCAACGGATCGATTCTAACAATCAGGTTCTCATCCGGATTTTTATCCTTTTTATCGGCCGCGGCGGCGTCATCGGCCAGCGTAACATAAGCGCGGTCGCGATCCAGACGGCGCAGGATTTCATTTCGAGCGATACTAATCAAATATGTTGAGATCGATCCACGCCGCGGATCAAAAAGCTCCGCCCTGCGCAAAAGGATCAGGAAAACTTCCTGAGTCACGTCCTCCGCGACGCTCGACGACCCGCTCATCCGCCGCGCAAACCGGTAAACGACGCCTCGCAAGCGCCGATAAAGCAGGGTGAAGGCTTCTTCGTCCCCGGCCATCGCCATCTGCAACAGTGTCTCATCACTACAGGCGTCGAATGCGTTCATACCCGGAATTCTATTATCGTTGTCATGCGTGATAGGGCAATTAACGATAAAAGGTTCCCGAAAATTTCACTTCGATTTGTTATGATGGCCACCTTTTAAATGTATGAGGACTTTTTGCCACAGAGACACAGAGACACAGAGACACAGAGATGAAGAGACAGAGGGACCGCGGAGACAAGGGGACAAGGAAGATTTTCTCTTCGCCTTCTTTTCTCCTTGTCTCCCCTTCTCCTTGTCCCCTTGTCTTTCTTTCTCTGTGGCTCTGTGGCTCTGTGGCTAATAATCCATGTGAAAGAGAGGATTAAATTATGCCGGGCCCGCTGACAGGCGTTCGCGTCATCGATATGACTTCGATTGTGATGGGGCCGTATGCGACCCAGATTCTGGGCGATATGGGCGCTGATGTGATCAAGGTCGAATCGCCGGAAGGGGACGTTTTCCGTCACGTCACGCCGTTCCGCAACCGCGGAATGAGCGCGGCGTTTCTTAACCTGAACCGCAACAAGCGCAGTATCGCGCTGGATTTGAAGCGCGAAGACGAGCGCCATGTGTTGCTCG
This sequence comes from Blastocatellia bacterium, assembly GCA_036274535.1. Classification (GTDB taxonomy): domain Bacteria; phylum Acidobacteriota; class Blastocatellia; order RBC074; family RBC074; genus JAJVID01. The sequence continues at coordinate 9,273 of DASUFM010000236.1, read as the reverse complement.
ACCTGATCGCCGGCGCGGACGCGCTTGTGACAACCGTGCGGCCACAGGCCATGCGCAAACTCGGCCTCGATTACGAGAGCCTGCGTGAAGTCGCCCCGCGATTGATCTATTGCGGCGCGTACGGATTTTCGGAATCGGGCCCGTACGCGGGACGGCCCGCCTTCGACGATATCATTCAGGCGATGTGCGGGATGGCTTCATTGCAGGGCCCACAGAGAGGGGGCGATCGGGACGGCCCGCGCTATGTCAACACCATTATGGCCGATAAGACCTCCGGCTGCGTCATCGCATACGCGATCGCGATGGCGCTCTACGAACGCGAGCGTTCAGGGCGCGGCCAGGCTATAGAAGTCCCTATGTTTGAAACCATGGTTTCGTTCACCCTGATAGAGCATCTGGCCGGCGAGACTTTCTGCCCGGCGCAGGGAGGAATGGGATACGGGCGCGTTTTGTCTGAACACCGCAGGCCCTATCGAACGAAGGATGGCTATATCAGTTTGCTGCCTTACACCACCGAGCAATGGGCGCGTTTCTTCGAGGCCGCCGGCATGCCGGAAATGGCCGCCGACCCGCGCGTGACCGACCCGGCGCTGCGAAGCGATAAGATCTCCGAGTTGTATGGCCTGCTCGCCGAGATCGTCGCTGAACGAACAACGGCGGAATGGGTCGAACTTCTGCGGGCGGCCGATCTTCCGATGACGCCTGCCCTCTCTCCCGAAGATTTGCTGAATGACGAACACTTGCAGGCGCTCGATTTTTTTCAGCGCGAAGAACATCCTTCGGAAGGAGAAGTGCGAACTATCGGAATCCCCGTGCGATTCTCGCGCACGCCGGGCGACGTCCGGCGACTCGCGCCACGGCTCAATGAACACCGTGAAGAGATTTTGATGGAAGCGGCCGGGGAAAGCCCGGATTAACACGAAGGGACAAAAGATCAAAGATGGAAAGCGGAAGGAACTAACTCCTCCCACTCCGGCTCTTTGTCGAACCAGTTCAATTTTTCGCGCAGGCGCACGACCTCGCCGATGACGATAATGGCGGGCGACGTGACGCCGCGCGATTCAATCAGACGGGCCAACTCCGCAAGCGTTGTGACGTGACATTCCTGGTGTTCATAAGTTCCACAGCGAATTACCGCCGCCGGCGTCTCTACGTCGCGCCCGTGCGCCATCAACCGTTCCGCGATTTCCGGCGCGCCGCCCACGCCCATAAAAATCACCAGCGTATCAACGCCGAGCGCAAGGCGATCCCAGTCGACGCTCGACTCCGTTTTGACCGGATCTTCGTGGCCAGTGACGAAAGCTACTGAACTGCCCAGGCCCCGATGCGTGATCGGAATGCCGGCGTATGCGGCCGCCGCCGCCCCCGCCGAGACGCCCGGCACGACCTCCCACGGAACGCCGGCGCTCACGAGCGCCAGCGCCTCTTCGCCGCCGCGACCGAAGATGAATGGGTCGCCGCCCTTGAGGCGCACGACGACGTCATATTCGGTCGCTTTGGTCACGAGCAGCGCGTTGATGGTCTCTTGACGCATTGCGCATATGCCGCGCTGTTTGCCGGCGTAAATCAACTCTACGCCCAGCGCCGCATGGCGCAGAATTTCGGGATTGACCAGATGATCGTAGACCACGCAGCCCGCCGCCGCGATCAGATCTCGCGCCTTGATCGTCAGCAGATCAGGATCGCCGGGCCCGGCGCCGACCAGATAAACTTTGCCAAGCTTCATTTTTATCCTTTGCCACAGAGACACAGAGACACAGAGACACAGAGACAAGGGGACAAGGGGGCAAGGGAAATTTTCTCTTCGCCTTCTTTTCTCCTTGTCTCCTCTTTTCCTTGTCCCCTTGTCTTTCTTTCTCTGTGGCTGCGGTGGCTAGTTCGATTCTTTCTTATTCGCAGCGAAGGCGTCCATCAGCAGATACAGCAGCCGGTCGTGAACTTCGACGTATTCAGGGCGATGCGCCAGATCACGTTTGTCGCGCGGCCGAGGAATCGGCACATCAATGATTTCGCCGATGGTCGCCTCGGGGCCGTTGGTCATGACGACGATTCTGTCCGACAGGAAGATCGCTTCTTCTATATCGTGCGTGACGATCACGACCGTATCGGTACGGTTGTCCATTCGTAACAGGTTGACCAGTTCCTCGTGCAATGACGCTTTGGTCAGCGCGTCGAGCGCCCCGAACGGTTCGTCCAGCAAGAGGACGTCAGGGTGAATGGCGAAGGCGCGCGCGATGGCGACGCGCTGTTTCATGCCGCCTGAAAGCTGCGCGGGCTTTTTGTCGCGATGCTCCCAGAGATTGACCTTGTTCAGGAACGATTCGACCAGCGCGGCTTTTTCGCCCTTGCCGATGTCGGCTCTGACGGAATCGACGGCCTCGAAGATATTCTGGTAGACCGTCAGCCACGGCAGCAGCGAGTAATGTTGAAAGACGATGCCGCGATCGGGCCCGGGCGCGTCGACCGTTACGCCGCCAAGCACGATCTCGCCCGCGCTCAACGCCGTCAACCCGCCGATGGCGTTGAGGATCGTCGATTTGCCGCATCCGGAATGGCCGATGATCGAAACGATCTCGCCGCGTTTGATCGTCAGGTTGATATTTTTGACGGCGGTGAAGCGCCCCCTCGGCGAATCGAAGCTGATCGTCACGCCGCGCGCCTGCAGGTACTGCGCGCTCATTACGGGAGAGGCCGGCTTAACTCGCATACGACACCTTTCTGGCTATCAGATCGAAGCCGCGATCCAGCAGCAGCCCGATCAGTCCGATCAGCAGAATCGCCGAAATGACGCGTTCCAGACTGAGGGCGTTCCAACTGTCCCAGACGAAGAAGCCGATGCCGACGCCCCCCGACAGCATCTCGCCCGCGACGATCACGACCCAGGCTATGCCCAGACTCAACCGCAAGCCGGTCAGGATGTGCGGCAGCGCGAATGGAATCAGGATGCGGCGCAGATAACGCCTTCTTGAAAACGCGAACGCTCGCGCCACGTTGCGGTGATCGTCCGGCAGTGACGCGACCCCGAAGGCCGTATTGATAAGCGTGGGCCAGAGCGAGGTGATGAAAATTACGAAGATCGTCGCTTCGCCGGCATGTTTAAAAACCGCCAGGCCGATCGGGAACCACGCCAGTGGCGAAACCGGCCGCAACAGTTGCACGATCGGATTGAACAGTTTCCGGCACGTTGAGCTCGCCCCCGTCAGCAATCCGAGCGGAATCGCCACCAGCGACCCGAGCGCGAAGCCCATAAACACGCGCCCGATGGAGCTGGCGAGTTGAATGCCAATGCCTTTGTCGTTCGGCCCGTTGTCGTAAAACGGATCGGCCAGCATCCGTCCCAACACCTTCAAAGTCGCGAATGGCCCCGGCAGATCGTGTGAAACGCCGCTGACGAAGGCCCAGATCCCCAGCAGAACGGCGAAGCCGCACAGCATGTAGCCGGCCGATTTCGCCGCGCCGATCGCGCCATGCCATATCGACTCTGCAGTGAAGCGCATCCATGTGTTCCTGGGCCATCCTCCCTTGATGATTGCTTCGTCTTTCATTCATTACTTCCTTTAATCAATTCTTCATTTTCAATTCTCCATTCTCATTTTCAGACAAAAGGAGAAGAGCCCCCTCGACTGCCAGAGAATGGAGAATGGAGAATTGAAATTGGTTTTTATTCCTGGCCCGCCATCGTGGAGTCGGGCGCGTTCGGATCGAAGACGGCTTTATCCAGATCGATCGTGAACGGCTTCATATCGTCTTCGGGGACGGCGATATTCATGCTTTTTGCGACCTCGGCGTATAAATCCTGCAGGACCAGTCTGTCGGCGACGGCTTTGTATTCCGGCGCGTTCTGCAAATAACCGAAGCGAACGTACTGCGCCATAAACCAGACGCCGTGCGCCCTGCGCGGGAAATTCACCGCGCCGCCGCGATGAAACATCATGTAATCATCGACGTAGGTGTGCGATTGATCGCAGCCGAGATCGTATTTGCCCAGCAGGCGAGCTTCGATCACTTCAACCGGCGCGTTGACGTAAGGCGGTTTGGCGATGACGCCCGCGGCCTGTTTGCGGTTGGCCGGATCGTCCAACCAGATCGAAGCCTCCAGCACGGCTTTCATGAGGGCCTTCAATTCGTCGCGGCGCGATTCGCCGAACGCCTTATTTACCACCAGGGCTTTTTCTGGATGATGCTTCCAGATGTCCTGGCTGGAGACGTGAGTGACGCCGATTCCCTGCTGTACGCCGACGCCGTTCCAGGGCTCGCCTACCGAATAGCCGTCCATATTGCCGACCTTCATGTTCGCCACCATCTGCGGCGGAGGGATCGTGATGACTTTGATCGCGCGCTGGTCCACGCCGGCGGCGGCCAGCCAGTAGCGCAGCCACATGTCATGCGTCCCGCCGGGAAATGTCATGGCGAAGGTCACGGTCTTTTTCGCCTTCAGCGCCTCGACCGCCGATTTGACTTTGCCGACTTCGCGGAAGCCCGCCTGTCCGCAGAAATCTTTCGACAGCGTGATGGCCTGCCCGTTGTTGCTGAGTACCATGGCGATGGGCATCTCCTGCCCAGCGATTCCGCCGACGCCGGTGTATACCGAAAACGGCATGCCGAACAGGCAATGCGCGCCGTCCAGGTCGCCTGACAGGACTTTGTCGCGAACCGTCGCCCACGACGCTTCGCGCGAGATCTCCACGTCGAGGCCATGTTTTTTGTACAAACCCAGTTCATGAGCCATCACCACCGACGCGCAGTCGGTGAGTGGAATGAAGCCGATCCTGATCCTGCCGCCCGCGGCTTTAGTAACCATGGCCGAATCCTTTTTCGCGCAAGAGATGAGAGATGAGGTAACGCCGGCGATGGCGCCGCTGATGAACGTTCGTCGTTTCATGGGCGAGTTAAATTCCTTCATAGCGACAGCAATATCTCTCTTTTCTCGTTGATAGTGACGCGATAGGTTTTGAGCGCCTGGCAATCATTCCCCACGGGCTTGCCCGTGGCCAGCTCGAACCGGAAAGCATGAAGCGGGCAGACGACCAGCCCGCCCCCGACGACGCCGTCGGCCAGATGCCCGGCGCGGTGCGGGCAGCGCGCCTGCGCGCCGAAAACCCCGCCGTCACGCGCGCGGAAGACGGCGATTAACTCTCCCTCCACCTCGAATTCACGGCCCTCGCCAATCGGAATGCGATCAATGGGGCCGAGATTGATCAATGTCGATGTATACATATTGCGAATAAACTGAAGGCTCGCCCTTAGGTTATTTTATGGTTTTTAGGTTGTCTCAATCCCCGTAAGCCGGCGCCCGTCTTTGAATCTGATGCAGCGCGCTGACGAATTGTGACGGATGAACCGGATTGACGGCCTCCCGCCAGGGGTCGCTGTACGCGTCGGCCGCGGCGTTGATCTCAGCGTCGAGACGGGCGCAAATTCCTTCGACGTCGTCGACCAGAATTGCGCGCAGCTTTTCAATTCCCAGGCGTTCGACGAAATCATAGGTTCGTTCCAGGTACTTCGCGTTCTCGCGGTAATACTGCATGAAGCGGCCCATATAGAGCATCACATCGTCATGCGTTTCGACCGTCAGCAACAGGTCGCCTTTGCGCACCTTCGACCCGGCGGCGCCGCCGATGTATATTTCCCACCTGCCGCCTTCAATGGCGACGGCGCCGATGTCCTTGATCGTCGCCTCGGAGCAATTGCGCGGGCATCCGGCGGTGGCGAGTTTGACCTTATGCGGGAATTCTATGCCCTGATACCGCTTCTCGACGGCGATGCCGAGCGCCACGCTGTCGCCGACCCCGAAGCGGCAGAACTCCGATCCGACGCAGGTCTTGCACGTGCGAAAAGCCTTTGTGTACGCGTGCCCCGAAGGCATTCCCAGGTCACGCCAGACATTGGGCAGATCTTCCCTGCTCACGCCCAGCAGATCTATGCGCTGCCCGCCAGTGATCTTGACCATCCGTATCTTGTATTTCTCGGCGACGTCGGCGATGCGGCGCAGTTCAGCGGGCGACGTCACGCCGCCGTAGATGCGCGGGACGACGCTGAATGTCCGATCCTTCTGGATGTTCGCGTGGACGCGGTCATTGATGAATCGCGCGTCGCGCTCGTCTTCGTATTCGTCGCGCCAGATGGTTTTGAGCAGCGAGGCCAGCCCGGCCTTGCTCGCCGGGTCATCCCTGCCGCCGGCGAACGCGGCAAAAACGGCGGAGACGGATTTCAACTTACCCTCTTTAATGGCCGCGATCAGTTCGGGTTTGCTGAGAGGAACGCCCGGCACGTAGTAATGAATTGACGGGTCTTCTACCATCAGGTCGCCGGCCGCGTGTTCGAGCAGTTCCTGCGCCTGCGATTTGCACGAGCCACAGCCTGTTCCGGCGCGCGTCGAGTCGCAGAGCGATTTGAGACTGCGACAACCCTTCCTGACCGCGGCGATGATGGATGCCTTCGAAACGCCGTTGCAGTTGCAGATTTGCGCGTCATCGGGCAGGTCCACGACAGAAGGCAGGGCCGTTTCGGACGCGAGCGAAAACAACAATTCGGCGCGGTTCTCGGGCAGCGTCGCCCCGCGGTCGAACGCCCGCAACAGCGCCGGCGCGGCCGTCGCGTCGCCCAGAAGGATCGCGCCGGCGAGCCGCCCGTCGCGCACGATCAACTTCTTATAAACGCCGCGCGAGGGTTCGGCGTAAGACACGACTTCGTCATTTTCATCGCGCGCTTCCCTGTCGCCCATCACCGTCAGGTCCACGCCCATCACTTTCAATTTGGTCGAAACCTTCGAGCCTTTGTAAGCGGCGTCCGGCCTGCGCCCCGTCAGGCGATCGGCCAGCGCGGCGGTCTGTTCCCACAGCGGCGCGACCAGGCCGTAAACAGTCCCGTTATGCTGCGCGCATTCGCCGACGGCAAAGACGTCAGGGTCGTTCACGCAGGCCATAAAGTCGTTGACGATTACGCCGCGCTCGACCGCCAGGCCGGCGTCCCTCGCCAGTTTCGCGTTCGGGCGTATGCCGGCCGAAATCACGACCATCTCGCAATCGAGTTCCGCGCCGTCATCGAATCGCAACCCGGTGACGCGGCCGTCGCCAAGAATCGCCGTCGTGTTCCTGTTGAGATGAACTTTCACGCCCATCGCTTCCATGGAACGTTTGAGCGCAGCGCCCGCCGCGGCGTCGAGTTGAACTTCCATCAGATGCGACATCAGATGTACGACGTGAACCTCCGCGCCCAGATTGAGCAATCCGCGCGCCGCCTCCAATCCGAGCAGCCCCCCGCCGATCACCGCCGCGCGCCCGCCGTCGCCGGCGTAATTCGTAATCGCCTCGCAATCATCCAGCGTGCGAAAAACGAATACGCCCTGCTTGAATGCGCCCCTCGCCTCATCGCCGGCGGCGTATGCCCCTTCGATCGGCGGGATGAACGGCGAACTGCCCGTCGCAATGACCAGATGGTCGTATGATTCAATGGCGCCGTTCTCCGTGACGACCCGCCTGGCCTCGCGATCGATGGCCGTCACGCGCGCGCCGGCGCGCAGTTTCACGCCGTTGGTCTCGTACCATGCGAGCGGGTTGATGAAAATGTCTTTCGGGTCATGCGAACCGCCGAGCACGCCCGAAAGCAGTATGCGGTTATAATTGCCGTATGGCTCGTCGCCGAACATGACGATGTCGAACAATTCGCGCCCGCCGCGCGCGAGCACGTCCTCCGCGAGCCGCGCCCCGGCCATTCCGTTGCCGATGATTACCAGTTTTCGCTTTCGTGACATTGATTTTCCCTTTATAGGACTTATAAAACTTATAGGACTTACAGGTCCTATTCAGGCAATTTTCTCAACTCTTACCGCGCAGACTTTGAATTCAGGCATGCGGCTTATTGGGTCGAGCGCCGCGTTGGTCAGGCGGTTGACGGATTGCTCATCGCCCCAATGGAATGGGACGAAGACCGTGTCCTCGCGGGCGTTCGGCGTGATCTTTACTTTGAAGGTCGCGCTGCTACGGCGCGTCACCAGATTGACCATCTCGCCGTCCCGCAATCCATACTGCGCCGCCGCGCGAGGATGAAATTCGGCGCATGGTTCCGCGCTGATCTCTCGCAACTTTGCGACGCGACGCGTCTGCGCGCCCGACTGGTATTGCGCCAACACGCGTCCCGTAGTCAGAAAGAGTGGATATTCGACGTCAGTCTCTTCACACGGCGGCGCATGCCGCACGGCATGAAATCGCGCCCGCCCGCTCGGAGTCGGGAACGAACGCGTGAAGAGGCGCGGCTCGCCTGGATGGGCTTCGTCCGGGCATGGCCAATAGACTCCCTGATTCTCCTCTATCTTTCGCCACGTAACGCCGTAGTAATCGGCGACTCCGCCCTGCGAGCAGCGGCGCAGTTCGTCGAATACCTCTTCGACATTCGCGTACTTGAAATAGTGTCCCCGCCCCAGGCGCGCCGCCAGTTCACACATGATCTCGATGTCGGATTTCACATCCGGCGGCGGAATCTGCGCGCGGCGGCGGCGGATCACGCGGCCTTCCAGGTTTGTCATCGTGCCTTCTTCTTCGGCCCACATCGCCGAGGGCAGGACGACGTCGGCCATACGGGCGGTCTCTGAAAGGAAGAAATCGCTGGAGCAAAGAAAATCCAGCCGCCTGGCGGCTTCGACCACGGCGCCCGAATCCGGTGCCGAGACCGCGAAATTGAACCCGATCGCGAAAAGCGCCCTGACGTCATCGCCAAGCGCGCGCAGCAGTTCATTCGCAGACTTGCCCGCGCCAGGGATCTCGCTCTCTTCCACGCCCCAAACGCGCGCCACATGTGATCTTGCCTCCGGGTCGTCAATGCGGCGATAGCCGGGAAGCTGGTCGGCCTTCTGCCCGTGTTCTCGCCCACCCTGCCCATTTCCCTGGCCGGTGATCGAGCCGAACCCGCTGAAAGGGCGGCCCGGCAATCCGAGCGCGAGCGCCAGATTGATGAACGCCAGCGCGTTATTTACGCCTTGCGATTGTTGTTCGGGGCCGCGCGCCGTCAGGATCATTGCGGAGCGCGCCCTGCCGAGCGCGTGCGCGGCTTCTACAAGGGAGCTTTCGGCGACTCCGGTCAGGCGTTCGACGCGATCCGGCCAATAACTCGCGGCCACGGCCTTCACTTCGTCGAAATCCTCGGTGCGATCGCGTATGTACTCTTCGTCAATCAACCCGTCGCGAATCAGTATGTGCAGCAGCCCGCCGGCCAGCGCGGCGTCCGAGCCGGGAATCAGCCGCAAATGGAGCCGCGCCGATTGCGCAGTGAGCGTTC
>DASUFM010000235.1:0-4526 GCA_036274535.1 Blastocatellia bacterium | reverse complement strand
TAGCTTGTCTTTGACGATAGGACCGCCCAGCGTGCCGCCGAACTGATGGCGCACGTCTTCAGGTTTGATGCCGACACGCGTCGATACGCCGTTATTCAGGATGGTTCGGAACGCCAACGGATTGCGCGCGCCCCACTCATTGTTACGCTGGTAGTAGAAGGCGTCGCCGTGAAGCTCGTTGGTCCCGCTCTTGGTCACGGCGTTGGTCACGCCACCGGCGGCCCTGCCGTACTCGGCGGAGTAACTCGAAGTATTGACCTGAAACTCACGGATCGCCGACTGGCTGATCGAATAGCTGATGCGAGTGCGTCCGCGCTCTTCTCCGAAAAACGCCTGATTGTTGTCGCCGCCGTCAACCGTGTTGTTGTTGAGCAGCCCCGAGATGCCCCGAAAACTGATTAACCCGAAACTGCCGTCCGGCACGGAGCCGGGAGTCAGAATGACGAAATTCGACCAGCGACGCCCGTTGATGGGCAATTCGTTGATTGACGTCTGGTTGATGTTGGAGGCGAATTCTTTTGACTCCAGATTGACCGCTCCGCCGCTGGCCACGATGTCAACGACCCCTGACGCTGCGCCGATGCGCAACTCCGCGTCAACGCTGCTCAAACGCCCGACCTCGACCACGATCTGTTCCAGTTTGAACTCCGCGAACCCGGTGGCGGTGATGGTGATCGCGTAGGCGCCCGGTTGCAGATTGCTGAATCTGAAGCGCCCTGCGCTGTCGGTGGTCACGGTCTCTGACTTATTGGTGTCCATGCTGCGCAATGTGACCGACGCGCCTGCCACCGCCGCGTTATTCTGGTCTGTGGCGGCGCCGCCGACGGCCCCGGTCACCGCTGATTGGGCCAGCGCCAGGCTTCCTGCGCAGGCAAACGTAAATGCGAAAAGGATAGCCAGGCATGCCAGACGAACAGAGTTGATTTTGAACATATGTCTGCCTCTCTTGTCTTGTTTAAGTATGGGAACGATTGTCCTCACAGAGTATTCCGGCCGCGCGGAGCCTGCCGCGCGCGCCTTGAGTATGCTTGAAAGTCTTTCAGATTAGTTCATCCCTGCTGGAAGCCTTGGCCGGAGATATACGGCGTCTTTTTTTCGTCCGCTTATTTGTTTCGATCAGAATGGATTGGAGCTCGACTGATCGTTATAACTCCGTGATGTTGTATGCGGATATCAGCTTAGTTGAAACAGGGTGGTAGGGTAAATCAGCGGTTGGGTTGGGTCAAGTTAATTGGATGTCAAGAATGGCGCCTGACATTTTTTGACGTCTTCATGGGATACAAAAAACACAGAAGAAGAAACACAAAAAGCGCAAAACTATCAATAATAGTTCTTTGCGCTTTTTGTGTTCCCAGTCCTGAACTCGGCGTTGTTGGCCTGGCGGTACTCAATTCTGCGTCAATTACTTACAGGTTTTGCGACTTTCACTTTTCCGCCATCCAGCAGTTCGATGCCATAGCTAAGCTTCCTGGTCTGACCGTTTTTATCGACTGCGATGATCTCGAAGCGCCCGCGAGGTCCGTCCATCTTCAGCGTGACGGGGAATCGGCCCGATATGTCTTCGCGGAATGGGGTGACGTAGTCGCGACTCGATGGGTCATAAGCCAGGACTTTGACGCGGTCGAAATCCACTCCGTCGTCGGCGCCGGAATTCTTGCGTTCGAGCGCCAGGAAATTGGCGCCGGGTTCGCTGTCGGCGCCGGTCATGGAGCCGATCTTCTGCCATCCGACGATTTTGCGCCCGGAAGAAACGAAGTAGAAAATTTCACCCGGGATCTCCAATTCGACTGAGTCGCCGTAAATCCACCCGGCGGGCAGGACCGCGTAATCTTTCAACCTCACTTCATACCAATTGTCGTATCTTATGTTGGCGTCCGGTTCCTCTTTCGCTTCGCCTTTGCCTTCGATTCTTGCGGGGCGCGGTTTGCGTTCGCGGGCGACGATTTCGAGCATGGTTCCCGCAGGGAGAGTTGTCGCCACATTCTCGTCATCGCTTCGATCGGGAGACAGGCGAAGTTTGAGCGTCGCTTTCGATTTGCCGACGGCCTGAGTGGGGATCTCCTTGATCTCCGCGGCGATCTGGCGCGATTTCTCCACGATCTCCCGTTTCACCAGGTTGGACGACCTTAGCCAACCCTCCTCTCCGTTCGGTCCTTTCACTTTCGCCCAGTCTTCGCCGTCCTCGGCCTTTCCGCGATCGATGACCGTGACCTGGTCGCCGCTCTTCAACTCGCCGACGACGCGCGCGGCCTGAGCCGTCGAATTTCTCAACCTCAATCGGTCGTTCAGGACGACCGCTTGTTCGTCCGGCGTCGAACCAGGCGAACAGGAGGCCATGAGCGCCGGAAGTGAGATAATTATGGCTGCGCATGAATATAGCTTGAGGCAATTAATGAACCGCTTCATTTATTTCTATTTCTCTTTTAGTGACAAATGACAAATGACCTGAGGGTCAGGGATGTTTGGCCAGCGGCGTCACACGATCAATGCTGGCCTTGAGATCCGCGTTATTGCCGCCGCCGGCTTCGAAGGCCCGGTTGTAAGCGTCCAGGGCCTGCTGGTAGCGACGCAGATTTTCGTAAACGTAGCCGAGATAGTATAGCGTGTTGAAGTCGCCGGGGTTTAGTCTGTCGGCCTGCGCCAGCATCTCGGCCGCCCGCGCCCACGATTTATTCTGCGCGTGGGCGAAGCCGAGGTTGAAATAAAGCGCGGCCGAAGGCGGTTTGCTGACTTCAAGGGCGCGAGACAGAGTCATTTCGGCGTTGGTGTATTTTTTAGCCGACAGAAAGGCCCGTCCGAGTAGTTCGAGCGACGCCGCGTCTTCGCGGATGTTCTTCAGACCGGTCGCCACGCGGGTCGCCTCTTCGTAATACGAATTGGCTTTCCTCTCGTCGCTCTCGTTCGCGCCCTGCCGCAGCAGCGATTCGGTCAGCAATCCGAGGATCTCCACGTTTGCGGGGGCGGCGGCCATCCCGGACCGCAGCGCGGCAATGGCCTCGTTCAGCCTGCCGCCGCGGAAGTGCGCCACGCCCAGGTAATACCACGAATCCCCGTCCTTCGGATCCAGTTTGACGGCTTTTTGAAAGGCCTCCGACGCTTCGTTCGCGCGGTTGAGATTGGCGTATGACACGCCGAGCAGATAGAAGTTGATCGCGACGTTCATCTGGACTCTGACCAGCGTTTCAAAATAGGGAAGCGCCTTCTCATAATCCTTGAGCTGCATGTGCGATTGCCCGAGTATGCGGTAGAGTTCCGGGTCATTGCGGTTGTCAATGCGTTTGAGCTCCAGGGCTTTTTCGAGAGGCTGGATCGCCGCCTTGTAATCCTGCAACTGGTAATAGGACAGCCCTATGAATTTCCAACTGTCCGCATGACCGGGGGCTTCATCAAGAACCTTCCGGAATTCGGCGATCGCTTCGCGGAACTGGCCCTGTTTGTATAGCGATACGGCTCTCTCCCAGTCGAATTTCATGACCGGCGCCGCGCCGATAGCCTTAACGCCGGAAGACATAAGGGAGGAAGTTCCAATAAAGATCAAAATCAGCAAAGCGGAAACCGCGTAAATCTTTTTCATCACCCCATCTCCTAAATTTTCAGTGACAACGCGATTCAGAACGGGAAGTGAATGCGCTAACCTTAGAACGCTCCGCAATCCGCCGGGTTGCACTGCGAAGCCATTGATCGCTGTAGTCATCGAGGGTGATTTATGTTAGCGCAATCGAGGCGTCTTTTCCACAATCAGACGGGAACACAAAAAGCGCAAAATTCTCGATAATTTTCTTTGCGCATTTTGTGTTCTCCGGTCTAAACTTAACGGAATTGAGGCTCACGCGCCCCGTCCTGTTCCGTAAGTTCCAATCGAGCGCCGGCTGAAGGCTGGCAGATGTGTATATTGGGGCGCATGGCGGTCTCTTTTTCGTACTCCCGGCCGATTGTAGTGATGAATTCATCAACGGAATCCGGCGCGACCAGATTGACGGTGCAGCCGCCGAACCCCCCGCCGGTCATGCGCGCGCCCATGACGCCGTCACAGCGCGAGGCGATGGAGACCAGCAGATCGAGTTCGCGGCAACTCACCTCGTAATCCCGGCGCAGGCTCTCGTGCGACGCGTACATCAGTTTGCCGAACTGAAGCAGGTCGGCGCGTTCCAGCGCTTCGACGGCGGCGATCGTACGCGCGTTTTCGGTGATTACGTGATTGCATCTGCGGCGTATTGTTTCCGGCAGCGCGCCGGCGTAAAGATCGAAATCGTCAATTTCGACATCGCGCAGGGCCTGAATGTCAGGCAGGTATTTGGCAAGCCTTCTGACGCCTTCTTCGCATTCGGCGCGTCGCCGGTTGTATTCGCCGGACGCCAGGTTGTGTTTGACCATGGAGTCGCATATGACGACACGGGCGCGCTCAAGGTCAATCGGCGCGGCGCGGTATTCCAGGCTGCGGCAATCTATCAGCAGTGCGTGACCTTCGATCCCCAGGCAGGCGATGTATTGATCCATAATGCCGCACTGCGTTCCCGCGAATTCGC
>DASUFM010000234.1:0-7566 GCA_036274535.1 Blastocatellia bacterium | reverse complement strand
CCCATATCGTCAGGCGATTTGTTAGCAGGTTGTTGTCAGACAACATTATCAGGATCAGTACAGAGCTTTCACCAAGCTCTGAAGAACGCTTACTGCTTCCGTAAAGTCAGGCGTCTGTCCCAGAGAGGCATAAGACACGCCGTTGAGGTTAGAGGCGGGCTTTTTGCAATTCGTCGTGTAGAGCGCGCAGTGTGGGATAACGCGCCCGCAAGGCGGCCATATATTTAGCCCATTCTTTTTGCGCGCCAATGCGCTCGGACAGTTTCTTCACTCGTCGCAGATGTTCAATCGCATTACGGTATGATTCGCGTGACTTATGTCCAATGTCGCGCTCGGCCAATTCCTGATACAGCCTGATGGCAGCCTGGGGATGATCTTTTTCGGCCGCTCGCGCAACATCCCATCTGTAATCACGGTAGCCCCATCCCGGCCTGAGGCTCACTCGTGGCAGCAGTTCGAGCGCCCGCGCCACATTTTTGTCATGCAGCGCGATCTCAATCAGAGCGCCGAATTTGCCTTTGCTCTCCAACTCAGCGAGCACGCCAGCGCGGACCGACTCCCATTGGCGCGATTTGCGGCTGGCCTCCTGCAGCGATTTCCAGGAGGCGATGGTAGGAGAATCGAGGAAGACTATCCGCTGCGCCTCAACAGCTTCATGGGGCGAACCGTGCTCTCGGTAATATTTGGCCAGCCAGCCTTTGTTCTGCCAATGATCGCTCCCCTGCTCCTCGACCAGGGTCAGCGCCTCCCTATTCGCCCCAGCGGCAAGAAGCGCGTCGGCGAAACTCGTGACCAATCCAGGCGCGCGGGGGATAATCTTCCTGATCAGTTTCAGCGCTTCATCAATCTTTCTTTCGCGGATGAGCAGGTACGCCTGCTGTTCCGGCGTCCCCAGATCTCGAATCAATTCATTGGCCTCATCCCGACGCTTCCGTCGCTCAAACCCTTCGGCCAGAAACCCGATCAAACTAGCGAGTCTCCAATCACGGCTGTGAGAGGCTTCCGTCCGCAGTCGTTCCACGATCCGCGCCCATTCCTCATCGTTCGCCAATTTCAACACGGCATCGCCCGCGCTCGGCGCAAGGTCGATGCCCCCGATTTCTATGTCGGCCAATTGAGCTTCGAGCATCGTCTCGATCCAGGCCCTCCGTGTCCTGGCGTCGGCTCGGTTCTTCTCCAGCGCCTTGCTCAAGCCTTCGGCCAGGTCTTCTATTGCGACCGCGATGTCGCCGTCGCGATCCATCGATTGGATCAGATGGTCATAACCGGCGACCGCCTCATCAAGCGCCACATGATAGATGGCGCCGGCGTTGAGCCAATCGCCCGATTTCGCCAACTTCGCCGCCGCATCGCGCAAATTCATCAGCCCGTTTTCAATCGCGTCTCGCGATTCGGTCGCCATCGTTCGCCGAGCCTGCTCCCGGTAAACCGAAACATTCATGGGCTTTCCCGGCTTCGGCGCGGCCATAGCCAGATCAACGACTTCCTTCATCGATGGATCGCGCTTCACCATCGCTTTGATGATCCCGATCAACTCTTCCCTGCTGCTCTGCGCGAGCATTTTGTCGAGAGGCGGACTTTTTTTGGATAAGCGTTTTTTCGTCATGCGGCTTATAGAAACTCTAAGGCTATTGTCTCAAGATCGAAGGGCGTTATTCCTCTTTCCAACGAGAAGACTGTATCCGCGTCTTCTTCTTTTTCGACCAGGCTCCCTCTGGCATTGGCATGGATCAGAAACAGGCTGTACAGGTCCGGCTTAACGAGTTCAGTGATGGATTTACCGATCAGCGTCATCTGAGAGATGTTTCCTTCAACAACTACTGTATTTGAAGGGCCTGGTAAGCGCACGACCTAGTTTGACATGTAGAAGGAAGGGCATGCATAGCCAGGCTGGGCCAAGATATTGAATAAGCTTCAGTTTGTAAAGCTGAAAAGTATGGGCCAAAAAGCCGCTCATTGGCGCCGCTCTCGGTCATCACACTCCCGGCGGTATTTGGCGATCTCTTCCATCCAATCATCGAAGGTAGGATCGTCCAGCAAAGAGCCGTGAGTCTCAATCCATGGATTACCGGTTACGGCGGTAGAGGCGTCCTCGACTTCTATCGCAACTGCCTCTTCAAACGATTTTTTCAGCTCTTCAAATGTCCCTTTCTTCGCCTATGATTCGAGCGTCCCACGAGGCTATGCGCGTCGTCGCAAGCGTCTTCTCGCGACGCATCCGCCTGGCGATGAGCGCTGCCAGATGAAAGCATACCGTCTCGTTTGAATAGTGGTCTTGATCGAAAGCCGCCATGTCTCACGAGATCCTTCGTCGAGTTGTTAAGGAAGTAGGCGCCCATCGCGTCAGTGTAGAAGAACACGCCGCTCGCAAAACTGCCTGCGACGCGGACTACGCGCCGAGGAGGTTCTTTATCCGCCACCCCCGGTACTCGACTTTCATCGGTGGGCCTACGTGTACCTGAACACCGATCAGTCCTTTGAGAGTGCGGTTCGCGGTATCGTCATCAATGGCGACGCTCATCAGACGCCCGTTGACATGATGCATGAGGATATTGCCGCGCGCGATCAGATGAACCGTGTTCCAGCCGCTCGAAATCACGCCTGCCAGTTCCTTGTTATCGCCAAGAGCGGATAACACAATCGGCTTCCGGGTTCCCGTGACATGAGTCACCTGTCCACGAACAGCGAGAAACAAGCGCCCCTTCTCCTCATAGTTGTTGCCTGTATAATTATTCTTACCATCGATATCGCATTGATAACCGCGCATCGCGAACTTGTTTTCCGGCGTAACGGGGTCCGGAACCAACATACTGCGATAATTGATTCCGCTGTTACCATCGGCCGTGATGCGGTACTCGACCTTCAATTCAAAATTCTCTGGAGCGCCGCCCCTCCAGATGATGAAGGTGTTGCTCTTGATGATAGTCTCAGGAGTAATTTCACCAACCATGGCGCCGTCTTCCACGCGCCAGTATTTCGGATTACCCTCCCACCCGCTAAGTGTTTTGCCGTCGAATATGGAGCTAAACCCCGGCTCATCGCCTTCCAGCGACTCCGGGCGATCGCTCTGTTTCGGGACGTAGCCATGGCTGGGAGCGTTTTGCGCCGCCAGGCGCCAGGAACAAAAGCCGGTCATTAAGGAACCGAGAAATAAGTTGCGTCGCGTTATGTCCATGTTCTCTTTACTCCAGTAGTCCTCTTATTGGATTGTGGTCATAGCTGATAAGGCCATCGCGCGATTAAACTTTCTGTCGACCAAAACGGAAAGGAGATCGCACGATGACCGACATTCGCTCGCTTGAGCGAACGTTGCTTGATACAACCTTATCACCGTTTTATGACGAGCCCGATAGAAGAGTTGAGAATAATGTTGCGCAGGAGCCGCCGGAGTTCGCCGGCCTGCGGGATCGCCGCCTTATCAGGATTCGCGTAATCGGCGATGGATCGCGCGAGATCGAAGGTGAAGCCCGCCGCCTGTCCGCCGTTCGCTCCCACCGAATGAAGCGTCACGGCGGGATTGGAAGTGGACTGCGTCGGGTTGGAATAGATGGACGCGATCGCAGTCGCCCCATCGAGCGTGTTAAGACTGCGTGAAATCATTTCCCGTCGTGGTAATGACCAGCATGGGAAGAGCGGACGGCGATATCGCCGCGGCAAAGGACCATGTGTAATCGGAACCGAGAGCCGTTGGCGTGGCGGTGATCGGAACCTGAAACGAACCAGACGCGGGCGTCGTCGAAACAATCTTCGGATTGGCGCGCCTAAGGGGAGATTGGTTACCTGAAGGCGCATTCCTGATAGAGCGCATAGGCTCGAACTATAGGAGAGCGTCAGCGGACCTTATCAGGCTCATCTTTCACCCTCGTGTCCGTTGCGATCCAGTTTACTTCCCAAGACTTGCCGCCATCGTCTGAGAACGCCTGTTCAAAACGGCACGAATTCGGCGTGATGTTCGAGATAACAAACCGAACAAGAATAGCTCGTCCATTAAAGGTTTCCTGCGAAAAGAACTCGCCCCGCCCGTCCCGGAACTCTCCGACGGCGGGCGGACTCAAGGCGCCACCTTTGCTATTGGCGAAATTAAGGCTCCACTGGCGGGACTCGGGATTATATAGGCGCAGGCTCAGAGCTTCGAGCCGGCCGGCCGGTCCGGCAACATCAAGTTCCACCAGGTTGGCGTTACCGTTCCAGACTTTGCGAACGACAGAGGTCCCCTCGTATTCGACCCATGTCGTCGATCCTGTCAAAGGACGCAGGAGGCGCGCAAGGTGAGTCTTCCAAACGCCGATCTCGAAGTCGAAATCGTGTTGCCCATCCCGCGCCGCCGGGGCGCTTTGAGGTATTGCTGTCGACGTGTCTGAATTCCGCTGTGCGATCCCGGGTTGCAAGGCGACGACCAGGATGCCTGGGAGAAAGTAATTTCGAAGACGTTTGGCCGCTTTCATCAACGTATCCTCTCAATGATCTGTAATCTTACCGAGACGGAATATAGTCGCCCCCTTAAGCTCGATCAAGAAGGCACCTGTAGGTAACTTGTCACTCCCGAAAACCTCCTCCCACGTTGAAATACTTGCGCCTATGGAGAGATTGCCGGCGCGGGCCGAGATTCATGCGCGTTGTTGCAGACCTATGCGCCGTCGACCTGGGATCGAGCCATCAATTCGAAGACGAGATCGGCGCCGCGTCATCAGAGAATGGACTCTTCATCGCCAAGATGTAGTTTTCGTTACGAACATTTGACGACGGACGGCAAAAAATCGTTGAAGTGATACGTAAATTCGCCCGCGCTGGCGGCCGAGCGCGTAGCCTATCTCGCTTCGGGGCGTCCGCTCGAACTGGTCTACTCGGTTATGCGCGGCGATTGTCCGCTCGGCGCGTCATCACGAGCGCTCGCAAAGTTCAGCGACGGCTCTCCGGCGATGATCGCGTCGAAACACGGGCGCGGCCGGACGCTGATGGTCGGCTCCCACGTCCGTGCGAAGCGCTTCCATGTAATCTCCCCATCAGCGCACCGGGCCGAAGATGCGCGCAAAAACCACGACGCGTCTTGAGGACCCTCCGAATGCGCCTAGCCTGCTGGTCGAACCGTCCAGCCCGAAGATCATAGGGAGTGTTTAGCCAGCGAGGGAGTGAGTGTGGTGACTCATAGGCGACGTCTCGACCGCTGTCAAAATTAGACCGGCCGTCACGCTTTGTCAGTACGGCGCCGCACGTATCACTGATTGCGAGGCATTCACCTGGAGCCATTCGTCGATAGCGAGCCAGCAGGATGGAAAAGACGTCGTAAGCAATCAGCCCCGCCGTGTGGCGCGTGGGCTGAGCAATTGCGTCCGGCGCGACGAACTGGCGAGTCGCTTAAACGGGGACGTCACAAACTGTCCCCGGCCTCATTCGGTTGCCTCACCCGAACTATTTCAACCGAGCATTTCGCGTCTGAAACTACCGCGGTAGAGACGCTGCCCAGCAGGAAACGCCCCATACGGCCCAGTCCCCTCGCGCCGACGAAAATGCAGTCTGCTTGCCAGGTTTCAGCTTCTTCGATCAAGAGATGCTCCGGCTCGTTTATTTTGATGAGCGAAGAGATCTCAAGCCCCGCCGAGCGCAATAGAGCCTTCGCGCCGTGGTGAAACTCTTTCGCCAGCTCCCTCTGCTGCTCGATATTCAACCCCGGCGCAATGACGAGCGCGGTCACGAGTCTGGCGAGGCTCCCGCCAGGCCAGGTACGCGCGGCCACCGCGCGTACCACCTGATCGGAGCTCTCCGAGCCATCCAAGCCGATGATGAGCCTCACCGCCGAACCGTTTTTTTCACCGCGCCCCACCAGCACTGAGCATTTTGCGTCAGTCGCAATCTTTCGCGACACGCTGCCTAAAATCATCCGCCCCACCACCGAGCGACCTTGCGACCCGACGACGATCAGATCCGCTCCCCATTCATCCGCTCTTTCCATCAAAACCCAGGCAGGCGACTCGATTTGTGATTCCGCCACCGCGCGCACATCCCAGTCAGGAAAGATTGATTTAAGGCGCTTGCTGGCCTGTAGGGACAGCGCAAGCGCCTCTGCTTCCGCCAGCGACGCCGCCTTCCCGACGCCGGATCGCGAATCGGAGCCTGGCCCTACTTTCTGCATCGCATCGACAAGCTCGTAGCTCGAAGGCGGAGGTTCAGACAGGCTTCGGCCCGCAACCGAAATCACCAATGCGTCCGCGCGCCGTGGCAATCCCGCGCGCGATAGACAGTCAAGCGCGGCGTCGGCATAATCCGATCCGTCGTATCCGATCACTATCTTCATATTCGTTCTCCTCTCTCACCATTCGGGTTCTCTGTCTAAGGCCTGGCAGTTTTTGCGCGCGGAATCTCTTCCGGCTCATCCTGAGGCGGCCTGTCTCGATCGAACCTGCTTTGACCTCGAGCTTGAGCAGCTTGATCAGATCGTCACAGTCCTTGAGTCCCTTTTGGAAACGCTTTTAGAACTTCAGGAATGCTCCGATGCCGCCTGCCACACCAAGCTGTTCCGCCATGGCTCCGCCAACGCGCTCAACTTTGCCGCCTGACACGACCACGCGCTGGGCCGCCTGTTCGACCAGATCGTCAACCGGCCGTACTGCCGCGCCGCAATAAGCGCAGGACTCCGGCGTCTCTTCAAACAGCGTCCCGCAATTGACGCACCGGCTGCCGGGCGGCGCGAAACCATCGGCGTAGACGAGCTGCCAGATGCGCCCCAGTCGCAAGGCTCTGAGCGTGGCGTCGAGTCCCGTGACCACCCGCTGCTCGGCCCTGGCCGCGTCGGAGATGAGTTCCTCCACCAACCTGCTTTCGTCGTTCCGCTCGGCTTCTTCGGCGGCCCGGAGTGTCGCGTCGAGCACCGTTTGCTGATCCGATTCCACCGGCAGATCCAGCGAGGCGACGATACGCGACTGCAATTGCTTCGGTAGCAATTGTTGAAGCCGGCTGGTCGCCTCCACCAGCCCGGCCAGCATCAGGCGATCGAAGGCATGGCGTTCCGCCAGTTCGACCGCCAGCTCGGCGACGCGCTTCAAGTGCTGGTAAGCATACTGATCGGCCTTGCGCTGGAATCGCATGTCGGAGCGGATACGATCCCTGCCCGGCGCCTTAAAGATTTTGACATCGCCGGGGGCGAAGCTCTCGCCGTGCTCTTCGATCTTGCCCAAATGGACGGTGAAGAGCCGCGCTTGTGCGCGATCCGTGAGGATCACGCCGTAACGCTCATATTCGTCGAGCGTCTCGATCAGCGGGCGAAGATAGATGGTCTCGCTCCAGCGCGCTTCGCTGCGCATCGACACGTCCAGTTCCCGATGCCAAAAGAAATCCTCAAGCGCGTCACAAAAGATCACCAGGCTTCGGGCGCCCGGCCTGTAAGTCGACACAAAACGCTTCACCGCCTCCGCGTCAGCGACAAAGTCTTTGCGCCCGTACTGATCAACAAGGCCCTGCTCAAGTTTACGCAGCAGGTTGTTTAGCGATACTTCAAATTTGCGATTGAGGTTTGTTTCCTTGGACTGGTCAACATCCAGATAGACGCTAAGGACCGGGTGGCCCGGTTTG
>DASUFM010000233.1:0-6264 GCA_036274535.1 Blastocatellia bacterium | reverse complement strand
CTCTCTGTGCTCTCTGTGTCCTCTGTGGCTAACAGTTTTGAGGTGGCCCGATGCTGATCGCCAAGATTACAAGATCGAATTCACACGTCGATTATTTCGCCAGGGTGCTGGATTCGCTGGAAACTTCCATAAATCTGTCGCCGGCCGATTTTCAATTCGGGCAGTTCGTCAAGATACAGGTCGGCGTGGAGGAAGTGATCGGCGTGATTTACAATTCGCAGTTGATCAACCCCGAATACGGTAATTACGGGCCGCGGTTGTCCACGCCGGCGAACCTCAACAAGGTCTTCAGCCCCGATTATCTGAACGAGCAGGGAATCCTGATCTCAATTCTGCTGCTCGGCTGGAGGAATGGCGACAGAAGCCGTCAGGACACGCCCCGCGTAGTGTTGCCGATTAATTCCCACGTCGAAACGATGAGCGATGAAGAGGTGCGGGCGTTCCATTACGGCGGGCGCGACGGGAGCGGCGCGCTGCAGGCGCATTACTACTCGCACGTCATGACTCACGCCGGACTGTTCGCCTTCCAACTGCTCTCGGCGATCGTAGATCAACTGGAACGCCTTGCGGACGACCAGGACCGCGCGCGATTGGACGTGCTGAGAAAGACTCTGGCCTGGCGCCAGACGATCGGAAAAATGGGATAGTTGTTGGTGGTTGGTTGATGTATTTCTCAATCAATTACCCGCCACTGCTCACTGTTTTTCACAACCAGCCGCCAACCACCATCACCGCAGCTTGCCCATTACCATCCACTTGTCTTTTTGTTTGAATTCGAACTTCGGCTGGGCGAGATGAAACTGTTTGCTGAATTCGGTGTTGCGTTTGAGGAAATAGGATTGCGTGCGGTTGTCGGCGGTCACCACTTTCCAATGACCGTTTTCTCGGAGCAGGAACTGCTGCGCCGAGACTCTGCCCTCGCTGATCTCCACCCCGTTGACCTTAACAGGTTTCTTCAGTTTTCCGTAAATGGTCGTATTGACGACCGCGAAATCGCCGCGTTGCTGCACGCGCCCGACCTCCATACGCTCGATCGTGATGAATGAATCGAGGCGCATGAGGCTCAGCGCCAGTTGTTCTCGCGTGATTTGCCGCTGTAAATCGGAGGGGAGGAATTCGTATAGCGCCGGATACGATCGGGATTTGAGCAGCAGGAAGAATTTATTGACCGCCGACCGCGCGTCCTTTGGTTGATTATTGTCCTGCGCGGCGGCGGATATAACGAATACGGCGACCAGTAAAAATAGAACCTTTTTCATTTCCCCTCCTATAAGACCTATAGGTCCTATAGGTCTTATAGGCCCTATAAGTCCTATTTTATTCCGCCGCCTTAGCCTTTGCAGCCCTTTTAACGCTCTTTTTGGCCGCGGGTTTTTTCGCCACGGCGAGTTCGCCGTTGACTGTCTTGTAATCGCAGCCTTCATCGGAGCAGTAACGAGTCGTCTCTTCCTTCCTGGCGTTATATTTTTCGAGCAGGAAGGGTTTGCCGCATTGCGGACAGGATTCGGCCACGGGCTTGTCCCAGAAGACCGCGTCGCAGTTCGGATACTCCGAACAGCCGTAGAAGACTTTTCCGCGCCGCGATTTTTTGACCAGAATCTCGCCCTTGCAGCCCGGTTTCATACATGGCGCCCCCGTCGTCTCTCGCTTGATGAATTTGCAATCGGGATAACGCGAGCAGGCCGTGAATTCGCCGAACGGGCCGTGCCTGATGGCCAGTTGCGAGCCGCATTCGGGGCATTTCTCTTCGAGCATCACCGGGGCGGCGGCCACTCCGGATTTAGTGATCTTGCGCGTGGTCTTGCACTCCGGATAGCCGGTGCAGGCGAGGAACTGGCCGAAACGCCCGCGCTTGAGCGTCATGGGCCGGCCGCATTTTTCGCAGGTCTCGTCAGCGAATGGATTTTCCTCCGCTCCGCCTTTGGCGCCAGCGGCCGCCGGTTTGGCCAGTTCGCGCGTGTTCTTGCATTCG
Organism: Blastocatellia bacterium; assembly: GCA_036274535.1. Taxonomy (GTDB): domain Bacteria; phylum Acidobacteriota; class Blastocatellia; order RBC074; family RBC074; genus JAJVID01. Next base: position 4,292 of record DASUFM010000233.1, on the reverse strand, counting down.
GGATAATTCGTGCAGGCCAGGAATTGGCCGAAGCGTCCGAACTTGATGGCCATCTTCGATCCGCATTTGTCGCAGACCTCGTCCGTGAGGATCTCCTGCCGCTTGACGTCCTTCATGTGCTTCTGGGCGGCTTCCAGGTCGACGGTGAACTTGTCGTAGAACCCCTTCAACGCGGCCGTCCACGCCAGTTTGCCGTCTTCGACCTCGTCGAGTTCCTCCTCCATCCGCGCCGTGTATTGGACGTTGAACAGTTCGGCGAAACTCTCGACCAGCAGGTCGTTGACGATCATGCCGAGTTCGGTCGGACGGAACCTGCCTTCGGTCTTCTCAACGTATTCGCGGTCCTGGATGACCGACATGATCGAGGCGTAAGTCGAGGGCCTCCCGATGCCTTTCTCTTCCAGAGCCTTGACCAGCGTGGCTTCAGTGAAGCGCGGCGGAGGCTCCGTGAAATGTTGATTCGGCGTGAGCGAATTGAGTTTCAGTTCTTCGCCCTTTTCGACCTTCGGCAATTTCGCCGCGCGCTCATCGTCGTCTTCGTCCTTTTCGTCCTTGCCTTCCTCATACATCGCGAGGAAGCCGTCGAAGTTTATCACGGAGCCGGTAGCCCGGAACGTGTATTTGTCGCCGGCGGAGATGTCGATCGTGGTTTGATCGAAAATGGCAGGCATCATCTGCGACGCGACGAATCGCTGCCAGATCAGCCTGTAAAGCGCCAGTTCGTCTTTCTCCAGATACGGCGAGAGCTGTTCCGGCGTGCGCTCGGCCGAAGTCGGACGGATCGCTTCGTGCGCGTCCTGCGCGTCCTTCTTAGAACGATAATGGACGGCCTTTTCGGGCAGATATTTTTCGCCGTATTGCCTGGTGATGAAATCGCGGACTTCAGTGAGCGCGCTTTCGGCGACTCGCGTCGAATCGGTGCGCATATAGGTGATCAACCCGACCGCGCCTTCGCTGCCGAGTTCGACGCCTTCATAAAGTCTCTGCGCGATCTGCATCGTCTTTTTGGCCGAAAAACGCAGTTTGCGCGACGCTTCCTGCTGAAGTTTCGAGGTGATGAACGGCGGGACCGGGTTGCGCTTCTTCTCTTTGGTCGTGACGTCGGCGACCACGTAGCGCGCGCCCTCGAGCTCGGCCAGGATATTTTTCGCCGTTTCCTCGTCCTTGATGTGGAACTCGGTCTTCTTCGGTTCGCTGTCGAAGCCGGAGAGCTTGACTGTTTGCGATTCGATCTTATAAAGCCGCGCGTCGAACGGCGGCGGCAGCTTCGCCGAGAGGTTGGCGATAATTGACCAGTATTCGGTTTTGACGAACGCCTGGATATCGCGCTCGCGCTCGACGACCAGCCGCACTGCCACGGTCTGCACGCGTCCCGCCGAAAGTCCGCGGCGGACCTTGTCCCACAGAAGCGGGCTGACTTTGTACCCGACCAGGCGGTCGAGCACACGGCGCGCCTGCTGCGCGTCGACCAGATTGTCGTTGATCTTGCCTGGATTATTGAATGCGGCCTTGACCGCGTTCTTCGTGATCTCGTTAAACATCACGCGGAAGATCGGCTTGCGCGCCATTCCGCGCGTTCCAGTGATCAACTCGGAGATGTGTCTGCCGATGGCCTCGCCTTCGCGGTCCGGGTCGGTCGCGACGTAGACGGTCTCGGCCGATTTCGCTTCCTTTTTGATCTCATCGATGACCTTCTTCTTGCCGGGCAGCTCTTCATATGTCGGCTCGAAGTTGTTTTCGATGTCCACGCCCAGGCCCTTCTTCGGTAAATCCATGATGTGGCCGACCGAGGCGATGACTTTGAAGTCCTTGCCAAGATATTTATTGATGGTCTTCGCCTTTGACGGCGATTCGACGATTACGAGTGATTTAGACATAACTCATTACCAGCGAGCCTTTAGATCCCCAGCCTTCAAATTGTCCTTTAAATAATCCTTCAGGACATCCCAGGACATCCGGCCCATCCATGAAAGGCCTGCTTTTTAACATAGATAATTTCCCGTCTTAATGCAAAGGCCGAATCAAATAACACGAAGACAGTGGGGAGTTCAAGCGGATGCCCGGGTCGAACGGGGAGAGGATTATGAGGGAAGATCATTTATCATTTTCCATATTACATTTTCATTTGTCATTGAAGAGTAGCGATCCAGACAATGAAAAATGAAAAATGTAATATGGAAAATGATGAATGATCACTCTTCGTCGTAGTCTTCCGCGGCGTCGAGGGCTTCTTCGAGCGTGAAAATTCCCTCGTAAAGAGCCTTGCCGATGATCAGGCTGTCGACGCCGTATTCTTCGAGTTCTTTCACGGCGTAGACGTCGTCGAGCGAGGCGACGCCGCCGGAGGCCGTGATTTTTAATTCGCTGGCTTCGGCGATGGCGCGCGTGGCTTCAATATTGACGCCGGAAAGCATGCCGTCGCGCGCGATGTCTGTATAGACGATGCGCTCGACGCCCATTTCGGCCACCTTCTGGGCGAATTCGATCGCGCGGACGTTGGAGATTTTCTCCCACCCGCGGAGGGCGATCAGGCCGTCGCGCGCGTCGACGCCGACGACGATGGTCGAGCCGAATTCGTCGATGATGTGCTGCAGGAGCACGGGATTTTCAATTGCGGTCGTGCCGATGACGATGCGTGTCGCGCCCAACTCGTCGAGCCTCCGAACGTCGTCGAGCGTGCGAACGCCGCCTCCGAATTGCACCGGGATGGGCGCCTCGTAAAGGATGCGTTCGAGCGCTTTGAGGTTATCGGTGTCGTCCTTGCCGAGCGCCGCGTCCAGATTGACGACGTGCAGCATCTCGGCGCCCTCGTCGTACCACCGTTTGGCGATCCTGACGGGGTTTTCGGAGTACACGGTTTCAGCGGATGCCTGCCCTTGAGAGAGCCTGACACAGCGGCCGCCGCGTAAATCAATGGCTGGGATGATGATCATGCGGATGTGATTTCGAGTTTCTTTATACGATGTATCTGTTATTGGAGTGTCCGCTTCGACCGACTGCCTGAAGACACTCGTATAAATACTACTCAAATTTTGATTTTTCAGGCAAGGATTTTCGTGTTATTTCAAAATCTTCGCCAGACGGCGCGCCCCCTCCCGAATCCGGCGTTCGCTCAGGCCGCCGTACCCGAGCAGGAATTCCCTGGTATTATCCATATTCTTCGGGCGTTTTTCTTCAAGATAATAAAGCCGCGCGCTGAGCAGGCCGATGCCGGAGGCGCGCGCCTGGCGCTCGATTTCGGCGTCGTCCAGTTCGGACTGGAGTCTGATCATGAGACTCATTCCCGCGTTTTCGCCCAGAATCGTGACGCGGTCCCCGAAATGGGTTTCGAGCGCGCGAACCAGCGTCTGGCGACGGTTGTCATAAAGCGTACGCATCCGGCGCAGATGGCGCTCCAGGTGCCCTTCGTTAATGAAATCGGCCAGAACCCGCTGCTCGATCGCCGGGGTTTGCAGGTCGGCCAGCCATTTGGCGCGCGCAAGGACTCGCGCCAGCGACGGCGCCGCGACCAGATATCCTACGCGGAGCGTGGGGAAGAGCACTTTTGAGAAAGTGCCGACGTAAATCACCAAGTCGCCATTGGCCAGCCCCTGCAGTGACGGAATGGGCCGCGAGCCGAAACGGAACTCGCTGTCATAATCGTCCTCGACGATCATCGCTCCCGTCTTTTCGGCCCAGCAAAGTAGATCCAGCCTCCGCGACAATGTCAGCGTCACCCCGGTAGGGAATTGATGCGACGGCGTGACGTAGACCAGTTTCAATTCGCCTTTCGACTTTGAAGTCAGCGCGTCGACGACGATTCCCGATTCGTCCACGGGCGCGGGCAGCAATTTGGCCCCATGCGCCTGGAATACCCGCCGCGCGCCCAGATAGCCGGGGTTTTCGATGGCGACCTGATCGCCCCGATTAATCAGAATCTTCGCGATCAGGTCGAGCGCCTGCTGCGCGCCGTTCACGATCACCACCTGGTCGGCGCCGCATTTGACCGCGCGCGCATGCCTCAGATAACCGGCCACGGCTTCGCGCAAGGGCTCATAGCCCTGAGATTCGTCTTTGTCATTGAGCATCGAGCGATCTTTCGCTCGATAATGTTTAAGCGTCAACCGCCGCCACTCCTGCAATGGAAACTCGTCCAGCGCGGGGCGGCATGTGCTGAAATTTATCGGCGCTTCGGCCAGTTGGCATGTCGCAAACGGCTCCGCGATGCTGGCGCCGTAAGACGAGAGTTCTATCTGGCGTTCCGGCGGCGGCGGCGCGGGACCCGGCGGCGCCGCCGCCGGGTGGAATTTTTC
>DASUFM010000232.1:0-9114 GCA_036274535.1 Blastocatellia bacterium | reverse complement strand
GAAACTGGCCAATGAAAAGTCGATAAGCCGAAAGCAGGAATCCGATCCGAAAGAACGATTGTCGCCGGTGATCACCGTCGTTTCGCCGGCGGACAATTCGGAGATCAAGTCGACGACCGTGACGGTTCGCTACAGCTTGCGCTTGCAGTCGAGCGACCCGGTCACCGGAATCAAAGTGTTCATTGACGGGCGTCCGGCCGGCGTCGAACGCGGCGTCGGCGCGCGGCCGCAAGACGGACAGACAGGCGAATTGACCGTGACCGTCCCGAGTCGCGATTGCGAAATCGCCCTGGTGGCCGAAAACCAATACGCCTCGAGCGTGGCCTCGGTCGTCCGGCTGCGCTGGCGCGGCGCGCCGGAAGCCGTTTCGATCAAACCGAAGCTTTACGTCCTGGCGGTCGGCGTCTCCAAGTACAGCAACACTTCGTTGAATCTGAATTATCCCGCCAAAGACGCGCGCGATTTCGTGGAGACGATGCGGTCGCAGGAAGGCGGCCTGTATCGGCAGGTCGAAATCAGACTGCTGGCCGATCAGCAGGCGACTAAAGACAACATTCTGGACGGATTGGAGTGGATTCAGCGTCAGACGACCAGCCGCGACGTGGCGATGGTCTTTTTCGCCGGACACGGCGTCACGGACAATCTCAACCGTTATTTTTTCTGCTCCCACAACTTCGACGACAAATCGTTGATGCGCACGGGCGTCGCATCTTCCGACATCAAGAGCACGGTCGAGGCGATCGCCGGCAAGGCGCTCTTTTTCATCGACACTTGCCATGCCGGCAATGAGGTCGGCAGTCGCAGCCGCGGCGTCGCGGCGGACATTATCGGCCTGGTCAATGAATTGTCGAGCGTGGAAAACGGCGTGATTGTTTTTACGGCAGCCACCGGCAGACAAAACTCGTTGGAAGACGCGAAATGGGCCAACGGGGCGTTTACCAAAGCCCTGGTCGAAGGGCTGAAGGGCGCCGCCGACATCAGAAGACAGGGTAAGATCACGGTCAGTATGCTCGATTTTTACGTGTCCGAACGCGTCAAGGAACTGACCAGCGGCAAACAAACTCCAGCCACGGTCAAACCCGAAACAGTGCCCGATTTTCCGATTGCGATCAAAAGATAAACGACGCCGGTCTCGTTAAAAGAAAAAGGCTTCCATCCGGAAGCCTTTTTCTTTTTTAACGCATACGATGGATCAGCTCGGGCGCCCATTTCCGACGCCTAAAGTGGCTGACGAAACAAGATGCGGCGCGCGGCGCCGCGCGCCCTAAGCCATATCTTATGGCGCCTACACAATTGAACGCCGCTTGCAATGTATTTAAATGGTGTTGTCAACAGCGGATGGAATAAAACTTACTCTCCTTAATTCAAAATATGCTGACGGAGGGCTACGGCGATGAATAAAGGCGCGCGGCGACAAAAGCAAGAATCTTCAGTGGCGCCTGATGACAAGATCTTCCGCCTGATGGTGGAGAAGGCGACTAATCACGCGATCATCGGAATTAACCTGGAAGGGCGCATTTTCAGTTGGAATGAGGGGGCGGAGAAGATTTTCGGCTATCTGAAGGAAGAGATCATCGGGGAGAACTTTTCTATTCTGTTCACGCCCGAAGACCGGCGACTGGACGCGCCGCGCCATGAACTTGAGAACGCCAGAACCCGCGGAGGCGCCGAGGATTTTCGCTGGCAATTGCGTAAGGACGGCGCCCGTTTTTGGGCATCCGGCTTCGTGGACTCACTGAGGAATGAAGCCGGCGCCCTGATCGGCTACATCAAGGTCGGGTACGACGCCACCGAGAGAAAACTGGCGGAAGAGGCGCTTATAGAGAGCGAAGCTGATTTCCGCGCCGTCTTTAACCTGTCCGGGATAGGCAAAGCCCTGGCCGACCTGCGGACCGGGAGGCTGCTCCGCGTCAACCAGAAGCTATGCGACATCATGGGCTATTCCGGGGATGAGTTGCTGGAGATGACCATCCAGGAATTGACCCGCCCCGAAGACCGAGAGCAGGACTTCACTGTTTATCAGCAGATGCTCCGCGGCGAAGGAGCGTATGAAACTGAGAGACGCTATGCGCGCACGGACGGAAGCGCCGTCTGGGTCTACTTTAACGTCGTCGTGCTGCGTGACGAGAGTGGAAATCCGATTCGAGCTGCGGCCAGCGCCATTGACATCACCAGACGCAAACTGGCCGAGGAGCAGCTCGAAAAGGTTCTGGCGCGAGAACGAGACGCTCGCGGCGAGGCGGAGCGCGCCAACCGGTCCAAGGACGAGTTTATAGCCTTGGTCTCCCACGAGCTGCGCTCGCCGCTGAACGCCATCCTCGGTTGGACGGCCGCGCTGCGCCGGACGCGCCGCGACGAGCAACTACATGACCGCGGCCTTGAAATCATTGAGCGGAACGCGCGCATGCAATCGCAACTGATCGAGGATCTGATGGACACCGCGCGCGCCACGAGTGGCAAGCTGAAGTTGGAAGTCCGCCCGACGGATCTGGCTGAGGTGATCGAGAAGGCGGAGGAAGTCGTGCGCCCTGCGGCGGTAGCCAAAGGCATCTTGCTGGACACCCGCCTCGACCGAAACGCCGGGCAAATCACCGGCGACCCTGACCGTTTGCAACAAGTGGTTTGGAACCTGCTCTCGAACGCCGTCAAGTTCACGAAGGAGGGCGGACGCGTCGAGGTCAGACTGGAACGCATAGATCCATACGTTCAAATAACCGTCAGCGACACGGGACAGGGCATTAAACCGGAATTTCTGCCTTATGTGTTTAACCGCTATCGGCAGGCCGAAACGCCGGGTAGCCGACAATCCGGTCTCGGGCTGGGACTCTTGCTGACGCGACAACTGGTCGAGATGCACGGCGGCGCTGTGGAGGCGGAGAGCGAGGGCGAGGGGAAAGGCGCGACCTTTACCGTAAGACTGCCCGTCCGCGCCGTCTACACCGCCGAAACTGAGGGCGCTCCGCCGACATCTGACAAGAAGACACTGGCCGGGGTCTGGGCGGTCGTAGTGGAAGATGACGCCAACGCGCGCGCTTTGATTACCTCAGTGCTGGAATTGAGCGGGGCGAGAGTGACGGCATTCGGCTCCGCAAGTGAAGCGCTCACTCTGCTAATGGATGACACATCCCCTCGCCCTGACATCCTCATCTCTGACCTTTCCATGCCGGGAGAGGACGGCTACAGCCTGATCCGTAAACTGCGTGAATGGGAGCGGAAGCATGGCGGCGCATTGCCGGCCGTCGCGCTGTCGGCGTTCGGCAGCGTCCAAGACCGCATACGCTCGCTTGAAGCCGGCTTCCAGACGCATGTGGCCAAACCGGCGGAGCCGGCCGAACTGGTCGTCGCGGTAAAGAGCTTGATCCTGGACGACTTTAGGGCCGACAAAATACGATAGTCGGCAAAGATCCCTTATTCAATAGAAAAGCGAAAGTCAGGCGGCTAACCCGGCGTTGTCGCTGCGGTGGATTTACTGCGCGTTCGAGTCAGCGCCCGCCGGTCCGATTCACCGCCCATGCCTTGTAGTGCTCGACCAGTCGTTCGAGAACCTGCTCCAGTGTCAGGCTCTTATGCCGAAAGATGTCAATGAACGCGTCGCCGACACTGAGCGCTTCGCGGGCGTAGACCTCGAAACCCGCGGCCCCGACAGGCCATTGCACAAAATCCGCGTCGTCCGCCACCGGGAAAGACAAGCCGTCGTAAGCGCCACCGATGAATAGATAACTTTGCATTAATTCGTCTCCGTGAAAAATTATCGTTATTCTACCTTACACCAATCGCCACAAATGCAAAAAGCCGGAGGCTGACTCCCGGCTTTTTGCATTTGTGGCCCTCGCATGTAACAGGCGCCGTTATTGGTTTGTTGCTCTCCTATCGCCAAAGCCTTGAATTTTATGACGGCGTCAACGCGGGTCAGCACGAAGGTGGCGGCAAGTCCCTGGAAATTCGCCGCTTCGGTTTCAATGCCACGCCCGGTTATCCGATCACGGTAACGGGAGGAGTGACGTTTCGTCTTTCCAGAAAGGATTAGGGCCAGAGCCGAACCGCCTTGAAGCGGCGAAATAAGCGCAAGCAGGATCGGGGCGCCAAACGCGGAGGACGCAAAGGTACGATGAGGTCTTACAATATTCCTTTTAACATTTGAGGTTCTTCCCATATTCGCCCGGTCAAACCTATACTTGCTCAGTCGTCATATTTTTTGCTTCTGACAAGGGGAAAGCGATGGGTGATTTGGTTCGCTTCGGTGTGAGCGCCGAGGAAGAGTTGATGGTTAATTTCGACCGGCTGTCGGCGGACAAGGGTTACAGCAACCGTTCCGAAGCGCTACGCGATCTGATGCGCGACGCGCTGGCGCTGGCGCGCCTGGAAAAATCCCCTGACAACGCCGATATAGTTGGGAGTTTGACGCTGGTCAAGGCTCCGGCAGGCGCCGAATTCAAATAGATCGGAGGAGAAGAATGACCTCGACTCTCTCGACTCCAGGCTTCGATCAGCCCCGGCTCTCCGAAAACGGTTTGAGCAGCGAAGAGGCGCGCCGCCTTCTGGCGGTGTACGGGTTCAACGAGCCTGTCTCCACGCGACGCGCCGTCCCGATGCTTCAATTCCTGCGCTTTTTCGCCAATCCGCTGGTCATTATCCTGCTCATCGCCGGCCTGATTTCCGCCATCACTGGGGATGTGGTGGAGGCGGTGATCATCATCGTAATAGTTTTATTGAGCGTAACGCTGAACTTCATTCAGACCGCGCGGGCCGAGCGCGCCGCCGAAGCGTTGCGGAAAGAAGTCGCGCCGATAGCGACTGCGCTGCGTGACGGCGAATGGCGGGAAATTCCGCGCCGGGAAATTGTGCCCGGCGACATGGTTCGGCTGAGCGCCGGAGACCTGGTTCCCGCGGACGCGCGACTGGTGGAATCACGCGACCTGCACGTGCAACAGGCTGCGCTGACGGGGGAGTCTCTGCCGGTCGAAAAAGAGGCCGCGTCCGCATCACAGACCGCCCAGGATGAGGTCGGGGCGCGCGACATGGTTTTTCTTGGGACCTCGGTCGTGAGCGGCCTGGCGACGGCGCAGGTGGTGGCTACCGGGCCGGCGACGTCCTTCGGAAAGATCGCCGAGCGGCTGGCGGAAAAAGCTCCAGAAACCGAATTCGAGCGCGGGACGAAACAGTTTGGGTTTCTGATCGCGCGCGTTGTCATTTTTCTCGTTCTCTTCGTCTTCCTGGTCAACGCGGCGTTGCGGCGCGACCCGTTTGAATCGCTGCTCTTCTCGATCGCGCTGGCCGTCGGATTGACGCCGGAATTCCTGCCGATGATTTCGACAGTCACGCTCGGCCAGGGCGCGCTGCGGATGGCGCGGCGGAGGGTGATCGTCAAACATCTGGCCGCCATTCAGAACTTCGGCAGCATCGACATCCTCTGCAGCGATAAGACCGGCACGCTGACGAGCGGCGAGATGTCGCTCGATCAACATCTCGATCCGCTCGCGCGAGTTTCCGAGCGCCCATTCTTGCTCGCTTACCTGAACAGCTTTTTTGAGACCGGTGTCGGCAATCCGCTCGATCACGCGATCCGGCGTCGCGGGGTCAATCCGCTCGACGAAGCGATCTTGATTCACGATCACCCTGACGTGCGCGGCTATGAAAAGCTCGACGAAATCCCGTTCGATTTCGAGCGGCGGCGAGTTTCGGTCGTTGTCGGACGCGCGGATTCGCGGCTGTTGATTGCCAAAGGCGCGCCGGAATCCGCGTTGGCGGTATGCGCCGAATACGAAGTTGACGGACGGCGCCTTCCGCTTGATCAATCGGCGCGGCAAGGATGCAAAGCGGTCTTTCACGAGCTGAGCGCGAAAGGCTATCGCGTCTTGGCGGTGGCCTATGCCGAAGTGACTCCGAAGGCGGCTTACGGCAAGGAGGACGAACGACAGCTCGTCTTCGCGGGCTTTCTGACCTTCGCCGATCATCCCCTGCCGGCGGCGGCTGAGGCGTTGCGCGCGATGGCCGATGACGGCGTGGAGGTGAAGGTTCTGACAGGCGATAATGAACTCGTGGCCCGCCACGTCTGCTCGGAGGTGGGATTGGATGTCGAGCGCATCGTGCTGGGCGATGAGGTCGATCGAATGACGGACGGCGCGCTCGGCCACGTGGCGGAGCAAACGACCATCTTCGCCCGCGTCACGCCGATGCAGAAGAACCGCATCATTCAGGCGCTCAAACGTCGCGGCCATGTGGTCGGCTACCTGGGCGACGGCATCAACGACGCGCCATCGCTCCACACGGCTGACGTCGGGATTTCCGTAGTCACTGGGACCGACGTGGCCAGGGAGGCGGCGGAAGTCATCCTGCTCGAACAAAGTTTGCCAGTTCTGCGCCATGGCATCATCGAAGGGCGGAAGGCGTTCGGGAACGTGATGAAGTATCTGCTGATGGGGACGAGTTCCAACTTCGGCAATATGTTCAGCATGGCCGGGGCTTCGCTCTTCCTGCCGTTCCTGCCGATGTTGCCCACGCAGATTCTGCTCAACAATTTTCTTTATGACCTGGCGCAAATCACGATCCCGACCGACAACGTCGACCAGACGTTCATTCGCAAGCCACATCGCTGGGACATTCGCCTGATCCGCGACTTTATGCTCTACATAGGGCCGATCAGTTCGCTTTACGACTTCCTGACTTTTTACGCGCTGCTTAAGGTCTTCCACGCCTCCGAACAGTTCTTTCACACGGGATGGTTCATCGAATCGCTGGCGACGCAGACGTTGGTGATCTTCGTAATACGCACGGCCGGCAGCCCGCTGAGGAGCAGGCCGAGCGCGGCGTTGTCGGCGACCACGTTGCTGATCGTTCTGATCGGCGTAACGCTCCCCTGCACGCCGCTGGCCAGGTGGATGGGATTCACTCCCCTGCCCGCCGCATTTTTCCTTTTCCTGATCGCGGCCACCGGCACATACCTGCTGCTTGTGGAAGTGTTCAAACGTCGCTTGATGGAAAGGCGGCTGGGGTGAAAAATCGCGTACCCGATCCCAGGGGCGCCGCTGATTGGCCTGAGCCTTGTAGCTGATTGAAAGATGGTTGATTTGATAAGCGTCTCGCTGGCATTGAATTTCCTCACATCACGGGCCACCGCGCTTTTATGGCACGGCTGATGCAAAGAGTCAAAAAAGCGAAAAAGGCGCTGGAAATGTCAAAGAATGAACGAAAAGTTGAACACCTACAATTCTTCTCAGCCTGGTGAGGGGGCAGGCTTCAGGGGAGCGTTATCTAAAGTCGGAAGCGGATAAGCAGGAGAAGAAATGAAAATCTTGATCGCGGTTGATGGATCGTTCTGTAGCTATGCGGCAGTGAAGGAAATTGCCGCGCGGCCGTGGCCGGCGGGTAGTGAGATCAAAATTATTGCGGTAATTGAACGAGCGTTGACGCTGCCGCCTGGGGTCTGGGCGTTTCCTGACAGTTACGCTGTTCAGATCGAGAAGTTTGCGCGTGAATACCTGAGCGGCGTGGTCAATCATGCCGCTACGAAGTTCAATGCGGCTGACGGGCCGCCGATTAAGGTCGCCGCCGAAGTCCTTAGCGGTGAGCCAAAAGAAATTATCCTTGACGAGGCCGAAAGGTGGGGCGCTGATCTGATCGTTGTCGGTTCGCATGGGCGCAGGGGCTTAAAGCGGCTCTGGCTGGGCTCGGTGTCGCAGGCGGTTGTTTCGCGGGCAAAGTGTTCAGTTGAGATCGTGCGCTGCCCGAAGGAGAATGCGGGCCAGGGCGCGTAATGGCGGCCCAGGCAGTTATCTGTTCACAGGGCGGAGGATTCCGCTCTTTGATCGGGGCTTAGATGTTGTCGCCCATTGAGAGCCTTCAGCCATTCGAACCACAGGATGCTCGCTGTCCCTGCCGCAAAGCAGATGCCTAAATCAATCGGGTGAAGAGTTGAGAAACGGAACAGGCCGCGCAGGAGAGGCACGTACAACACCAATCCGAGAAACGCCACCGCCCCTGTCAAGACCCACCACAGTGCGGCGTTCGGTGAGCGCAATGAATCCGGGATGGTGCGCGACCATGAGCGGTTGGTGAGGATCAGGCTGAGATTGGCGATAATCAGCGTGGTGAAAGACAGCGCGCGCGCATCCAGTTCGCCCTGTCCTCGATAAAGAGCAATAGAGAACACGCCTAAAACAATGAGCAGGACGCTCGCGCCTTGCAGCAGGCTCAGGATTATGGTCCTTCGATCAAAGATCGGCGCTTTCGGATCACGCGGCGGCCGGCGCATGACATCGGCCTCCGCGGGTTCCGCTTCCAGCACTACCGAACAGGCCGGATCAATTATCATGTGCAGGAAGGCGATGTGAAACGGCATCAAGATGAGCGGCCAATCGAGCAGCACCGGGACGAGCGACATCCCGGCGATCGGCAGATGAATCGCCACAATATAAGCCATCGCTTTTTTGAGATTGTCGAAGATGCGCCGCCCCAGCCCGATCGCTTGAACGATGGACGCGAAATCATCGTCGAGTAGAACAAGCGCCGCGGCCTCCCGCGCCACGTCGGCGCCGCGCCCGCCCATCGCGACGCCGATGTGGGCGGCCCTCAAGGCCGGCGCGTCATTCACGCCGTCGCCGGTCATCGCCACGATCTCTCCGGAAGCTTTCAGAGCGTTGACCAGACGCAGCTTCTGCTCGGGCATCACTCTAGCGAAGATATTGACCGTCCTGATCCGTCGACGCAGTTCATCATCATTCATCCGGTCCAATTCCTGACCGGTGATCACCTCATCCATCGGCGTGAGGCCGATTTGCCGCGCGATGTACTGCGCCGTGCCCGGATAATCGCCGGTGATCATTATCACTCGGATGCCGGCCTCATAGCATACCCTTAGCGCATCAGGAACGGCCGGGCGCACCGGGTCGCCGAGCCCGATCAGTCCCACAAACTCGAAGTCGAAGTCGTGTTGCGCGGCCGGCAGGTCGGTCGGCTTGAAGTAAGCTTTGGCCACGCCCAGGACGCGTAACCCCTCGTCGGCGAGTAAGCGGATTTGTTCAGACAGAGTCCGCCATTGCGCTTCGTCGAAGTGGCACAGGTCGGCGATGGCTTCGGGCGCGCCCTTCGCCGCAATGACGTAATCCTGACCGTCAC
>DASUFM010000231.1:0-7726 GCA_036274535.1 Blastocatellia bacterium | reverse complement strand
CCCATACGCGGCAGATTTTCATCCGTCAGTTTGCTGGCGAAATGTCGCGCCGGGTAAACGTAAGCGCGCCGCGTCCGCTTCACTGTGAAGCGCATCGCATGGATTGTCCGGCGGAAAAACCTGCAACGCGGCAAGGATTCGATCGGCTTCAGGAGTGTCGAACATCACAGGTTTAGTGAATTTCGGCGTCGATTGCGTGGCCATGGCGGTCATACTGACGAAAAGAACCAGAGTAAACAGAATTTTCATATGCTTCCTCATCGACGAATTTCATTGTTCATTGCCCATTGCGCATCGCCAATTGAATAGCAGAGGAATCGGGTAAGAATCTCTCCGTATAAAAATGGAAAATGGATGTGAAAATGAAGAATATTCACGCTGATTATTTTTGGCCTTTCGCCGCGATGGCTTTGGCCAGCCGGTAGCGCGCCGCTTCAAAGGCGTCGCCGGTTTCCGCAAATCCGACTCGATCGCCGGCGTCGGAAAAGACGCGCGGGACAATCGTTCGCAGCGCGGCGTCGACTTCGGCGTTCAACCCGAGATCGCGCGCCATCGTCAGGTAGAGGTGGTCCTGCAACCCGCGCCGCAGGTTGGCGAGTTGCACGGTGGCGATCGGCCCGGCGACGCCACGATCCTCTTCAGGATGCAGCTTTTCTTCGCCTGGATAGATCAACACGCCGTCGCCGTTGGCGAAGTTTTGATCGTTGACGGGTTTGTTCGGCTGGCCACGATTGTCGAATGTCACCGGGTTCGCCCAGACATTTTGATTGCGCTCGCCCTGCTTCTGCGAATTGTGCCGCCAGTGTACGCCGTGCCATTGAAAGTAGACTTCGACGCCATGCTTGAAGCACACCCACGGAATGACCCGCGCGTCGGTCGCCGGAGTGTCGATCAGAAGCGCGCCGATGGCCGGGCGTCCGCCGTTATATGTCCAGTATTGCCGCCCTTTGGCGCGTTCGGCCTCCGCCTTCTGAATGTCGAACCACAGTCCGCTCGCGTTCCAGATGTCAACCGCGCCGTCCAGCTCCTTGACGTAATTGTGCGTAACCATCGTGCGCAGCGCGCGTCCGGGGCCGGGGTTGCTGTGAACGTTGTCGGCCAGTTGGCGAATGTAAGGGAACTGCCGCGGCGAGGGTTCGTCCGGCAGGTAAAGAAACGTGATGGCTCGCGGCAGTCGCTCTTTCAGAAAAGTAATCCACTCGTCGGCCTTGCGCCATGCGCCGGCGCGGTCATCGAATTCCTTGCCTGGCCCATAAAACGTCGCGGGAACGATGCGATTCCCGACGCCTTCGCCCGGCCCCTCGTAGCCTTTCTCAGAGGTGAAATCAACGCCGCTGAAGCGTCCCGAAGCGGCTTTGACGGCCTCCGTGCTGTAGGCGTGAACCAGCTCGATGCGATGACGATGCGCGAAACGGTGATACTCGGCGTCCAGATTACGGCCCTGGTAAAGCTCCGGCTGACTGCCTTCGTAATAAACCATCGCGGGCAGACTGTTTTCATCCGGCAGCGTGAAATCGAACAGCTCCAATTCAACAGGAATGGCTGTCTGTTGGCCATCGACATCCACAGTAACCTGACCGCTGTACGCGCCGGAATCCAGATTGCGCGCCGTATAAATTTCAATCCAGATGGCCTGATTCCGGCGCGGCGCGACGGCGAGCGGAAAACCGCCACGCCTGGCGTTTTCAGGCACAAGCTGTACGGGTTTCCAGCCGACCGGGTCAGTTGGTTTGGCGGCGGCGGATTTGTAAAACCAGCTTGCGCCCGTCGCCTGCGTGACGTTGAGGTAATTGACCGCGAATAGCTGAATCGGCCGCCCGACCGTTTGCGACGGATCGCCGCCGGGCGCGCGGTAGACTATCTTTTGCCGGGCGTCTTTTAATCTCAGTTCCGGGAGAGAGGCGGAAAGTCGTTTGACGCCGGCGTCGCCCGCTTCGACGATCAGTTGAAAGGCGATAACTTCATTGCGCGCGCCGAACAACTTGACGCGTTTGCCGTCCCAGACGGAATTGCCGCCTTTATAAGGACTGTTCAATTCGTCTCGCTCGATCTTTTCGCCGTCGCTCACAGCCCAGATGGCGCGCGCGGATTGCGCCCTCGCGGTCGCGTTCAGAAATAAGAACGCGAGGCAGATGGTAATCATTCGGTTCAAGCTGTTTTCCTCAAACAAAGGCCCGCCAATCAGTACCGCGAGCGGTAGAGAGCGGCGCCTCAATGTAAAGCCCGCTCGCTACCGCTCGCGGCGCTAATGGCTTTCGTTTTTAGCCGATCGAAAGGCAAGGAGAGAAAATATCGAAACTGCATTTACATTTTCTTTCGTTTTCAACTATATTCGCACCGCAATCGAAAGAAAAGCGAAAAACGAAATAAAAATCGAAAGTCGCTACCGCTCGCGGTACTGACTCGTCGCCTCAAAGAGTAGTCAGGAAGTTTCCATCGCTAAAATCCGCGTCTGTTTGCGGACTGACTGAGCCCCGTCGAAATAACGGCTTTTGCCAGATAGTCAGGTCAAACGCCACGAAGTAACTATCGTATTTGTTCCGCCGGCGCGGACGCGTGGCTGGCACACGACCCGCCACTGCAATCCGCCGGCGCCCGCTTACCCCTTTTCGAACAAAGAAGGAGCCTGTTATGAATAACACTCATTGCGTATTTCGCGCGATTTTTCTCTCCCTCTGGCTTCTCTGTGGCGCCGGACTGGCGCTCGCGCAGGGGACAAACCTGGGGACAATTCGTGGAACCGTAACTGATCCGAATGGATCGGTCATTCTCAACGCCAGGGTACAGGTGACGGACCTGGGGACGAATCTCTCACGTGATTTCACAACGGACAAAGAGGGAAATTTTGAAGCCGCGGGACTCAAGTCCGGCAGTTACCGTGTGAACGTCACTGCCCAGGGGTTTAAGACGGCCGTCATCAACGAGGTGGCCTTACGCGGCAGTGAGACTGTCCGCGTCGACGCGCAACTTCAGGCCGGCGGCGCGACGGAGACGATCGAGGTCGCGGCCACCGGCGGCGCAATCAATCTGGAGACGCCGACGGTCAGCGGCACGCTCACCAACCGGGAAATCCTCGGATTACCTCGCGACAGCCGCGACATCTATTCGTTTCTCTATCTCAATCCGAACATCACACAAGGCTTCGGTGACGGCTCATTCAAATTCATCGGCGCGCAGAGCTACGGAGCCAGTTTCTCTCTGGACGGTCAGCGGGTCAACGGCGGCATCTTCGGCGAGCCGACCGCCAGCCAGCCGTCTTTCGAGACTATAGGTGAATTGGTTGTGCTCTCAAATAACTTCACCGCCGAGTACGCCGGCGTCGCGAATGTGCGCGTCGAGACACGGCGCGGCGGCAAGGATTATCAAGGCTCGGTCTTTTACAACAACAAGAACTCGGCTCTGGCGGCCTGGTCCATCGGCGACAAGCGCGGCCAGTCGCAGTTCACGCCGACGCCGGCGCTGTCCGAATTCCCAACGCCGTATTTCAACCTCAACGAAACCGGCGGCAGTTTCAGTGGCCCCGTTCCTTTCAGCAAAAAGACATTCTTCATGGCCGCCTACGAGAGGCGCTGGAGCGCGAGCCCTGTGCGGTTCCGCAGCTTGACTTTGCCGCATGCAAGTCTGTATGCGGGAGATTTTTCCAAAGTCAGCGATGGGGCCAAACCCGTCATCCCGGCTGAGGTCACGCTCACGCCTGAAGAGATCGCGGCCAATACTGCCCTGGTGACGGTTGACAATGTGACAACACGACGCTTCGTCACCATCCCTTCGCGGTTGTTGAATCCGACCACGGCGGCCTTCATCAAGAGCTACTTCCCGGCGACGAGCGTCAATGCGCCGATCAACGCGTCGAATGGGCGCTTAGTTGATTACTTCGAAAACCTGCCGGGGCTGACCACACGCGACCTCGGCACGCTGCGGATTGATCACGAACTGACGGAGAAGGATAAGATCGCCGCCGTTTACAACATTCAACCAAGGAATCAGGCCAGCGCCGCGGTCGCCGCGCCGTACACCGGTTTGGGCCTGACGCAGAATGAGCAGACCAATCACACGCTCTCGCTCTCGCACACGCATATCTTCGCGGATAATCTAATTAATGAAGCGCGCGGCGGGTTTAACTATCAATTCCTTTTCCGGACCAGCAACACCACGCCGACGTCTTTCCTGAAGAGCATAGGCTTCGAGGACAGCGACATCGAAGCCTACTACGGGGTGATAGGCGAGACCGCGCGTCCGACCTTCGGCCACGTGGGCGTCAGTTTCGGCAACAGCTACGCGACCTTCGGCACGGGCGGGCGCAACACGTTCCGTCCGCTCGATCAGAAACTCTACACCTTCGGCGACACTCTCACCTGGATCAAGGGGCGGCACTCGATCAAGGGCGGCTTCGACGTGGTCTACAACGCGGCGATCGACGGCTTCGCCAACAATCGCGGCAATCCGCGTGGGCTGCTCACCTACTCGACCGGCGGCGTGACTGATCGCTTCGCGCGTTTCTTGATTGGCCTGCCTGCGACCACCGCCGCCTTCAACAGCCAGTTGCGGCCGCCGATGGACGTCTTCAACTGGGAGCAAGGTTATTTCATACAAGACGATTTCAAGGTTCATCCACGGTTGACGCTCTATCTCGGGCTGCGCTACGAACTGATCACGCCGTTCATTGAACGCAACGACCTGCTGGTCAACTTCGACCCCGACTTCAAAGCGGCGAACGGGCGTCGCGGGCGATTTGTCGTCCCGACGCAAAAGACCCTCGACAGCATTGATCCGCGCATGATCGCTTACGGCGTTGTGACAGCGGACGAAGTCGGAGTCGGACGCGGACTGATCAAGACGGATACGAACAATCTCGCGCCGCGACTGGGCGCGGCCTGGCGCGTAACCGATAAGAGCGTGATCCGCGGCGGCTACGGCGTTTTTTATCCGACATCGGCGGCGCAGGGCATGCGAGACCCGCTCGCGACCAACGCCTTCAACCAGGGGCGCACTAAAACCAGCCCGGCGGCGACGCCGCTCTCCGGCTGGCCGGGCGGAATAAATCCGCATGGCGTCAGCCCGTTCAGCGCAGGCGCGCTGCGCGTGTTGGGTTCACAACCGTCGGCCAACGCAGTGCCGTTTGACATCAGGCAACCGCGCATCCAGCAATATAACGCCACCTTCGAGCAGGAACTGCCCTGGAAACTGGCGCTGCGAGCTTCTTATCTGGGCACACGGCTGACCGGTCTGATTTCAGGCATTGATCTGAATATGCTGCCGCCGAGTGATACGCCCTACGGCACAACGACGGGTGACGGCGTCACTCCCTGCACGCCGGGCGAAGATTGCGATTTATCACCTGCTGATATCGCGCGGCTGCCGTTCCAGGAACTCGGGACTTTCCTGAGCACGTATGGCAACACCGGTCGAGGTCGTTCGCATGCGATGCAGATCGAAGTCAACCGGCGCATGTCGAGCGGTTTCACCTTCAACTTCAGCTACACGCTGCTTGATCAGAAATCGAGCGCGCCCGACACCGGCAACGCTTCCCTGGGCGGGACGGTCTACAACCAGTTCAAGCCGGAGAATGATTTCGGCGCTGAAGCCTTCGTTTCGCGTCACCGCTTTGTCGCTTACGGCATTATCGAAGCGCCTTTTGGCAAAGGCCGGAAGTTCGGCGGCAATGCTCCGGCGGTGGTTGACGCCATCGCGGGCGGCTGGCAGGTTTCCTGGAATATGTTCGCCAAGAGCGGATTCGGTTTCACGCCTTATTGGGATTGCGGCAACTGCGATCCGGTATTTCCCGGTAACATCGCCAGCGATTCCGTGGACGCCGTCGGCGGGTTCGGCGGCACGTCTTTCCGCCCCATCGTTACGGGCAATCCGCAGACGCGAACTGGCGACCGGTTCTTCAACCCGGATGCTTTCGACCCGCCGCCATTGGGCGCGGACTTTTTCGACAATCCGAACGTCGCCAAGCGCAATTTGCTGAAAGGGCCAGGCGCATGGGGGGCGAACCTGGGATTGGATAAATCCTTCCGCTTCGGTGAAAGGTTCCGCTTGCGGCTGGGCGCGCAATTCAACAACGTTTTCAATCACCCACTGCGTCCGCCGAGCGACGATCAGTCGTTTGGTTTGTTGGGGACAATCAATCTGGCGGTGAATCCGGCCAATCGGCAACTACAGATCGCCTCGATCGACCGCAACCCGGATTTTGGCCGCTTCTTCGATAGCTTCAATCAGGAGGGCATTGAGAACCGCCGCACAATTCGAATCACGCTGCGGCTGACTTTCTGAAACGGGAAGGGAACCACAGATTTTCACGGATGCGGCGGATTGACGCTTATTATCTGTCACAATCCGTCGCATCTGTGTGAATCCGTGGTTCCTTCTGCGTGAACTTGAGGGAGAATGAGGGCATTTATGCTGGTTGAAGAACGGCGAGATCGAATCCTGAGTTTGTTGAGCGAACACGGTAAAGTCCGCGTCAAGGATTTAAGCCGGCTGTTGAAAACGTCCGAAGTCACGATTCGCAACGATCTGCAGGAACTGCATCAGCGCGGGCGACTGCGCAAGACGCATGGCGGCGCGATGCCTCTCGATCCCGCCAACGGCGAAGCTTCGTTGCAGGAAAAATACCTTTCGCATGCCGAGGAAAAGCGCCGCATAGGGGCGGCGGCGGCGGCCCTGGTCAATGACGGCGAGACCATAATTCTGGATTCGGGCACGACTACACAGGAAATCGCCAAACGTATCAAAGACAAACAAAACCTGACCGTCATCACCAACGGCGTCAACATCGCCATGGAGCTGGTCGGCGCGCGTGACATTCAAATCGTGCTGCTGGGCGGCGTGTTGCGCGACAACGCGTTTTCCATCGGCGGCCATTTTGCCGAAGAGATGCTGCAGAGTTTTTCGGCCGACAAACTGTTTCTGGCGGCGGACGCATGCGACCTGGATTTCGGCATCAGCACGCCGAACCTGGGAGAATCGCGCGTCAATCAGGCGATGGTCCGCATCGCCAGGGAAAAAATCCTGGTCGCCGATTCCAGCAAATTCGGCAAACGGAGTCTTTCACGCATCGTTCCGCTGTTCGATATGAATCAGGTCATCACTGATGACAAACTGGCCACGGAGTTTCATCATGCCTTGAGTGACGGCGCCGTCAAATTAACTCTGGTATAAGGATTCTCCATTCTAAATTCTCCATTTTCCATTTTTTGGCAGGTATAGGGATCGGGTTGAAGTCTCTCTGCCAAAAAATGGAAAATAGAATGAATCCATAACTTAGTCATTGGACAAACAGATGAACTATATTCGGCCCCTCTTTGCTTTCCTGCTGATCGCGCTTTGCGGCGCCGCCGGGCTTGCTCAATCGCCGCCGCGCGTCTGGGAAGCCCCGCTCACGCTGCCGACTTACGAACTCGGCCCGCCCGACCCGAACCCGCCGCTGTTTGACCGCGCGCGAACCAGAGGCAGACCGTCTTATCCGTATCCGCTGCTCGACAGTCTGACGAATAAGCGCGTGGACAAAACATATCGCGCCGTCTTTCTCGAAAATGAATACCTGCGCGTGACGGTCCTGCCCGAGTTGGGCGGCAAGCTCTATGCGATTTACGACAAGACGGCGGGACGCGACGTTCTATACACCAACCACGTCGTCAAATACGCGATGGTCGGCATTCGCGGCGCATGGACGAGCGGAGGAATCGAATGGAATTTTCCTGACGGGCACACGCTGACCACT
>DASUFM010000230.1:0-4322 GCA_036274535.1 Blastocatellia bacterium | reverse complement strand
GACCTGGAACAGAGCTTCGGCGCGCTTCGCGCTCTCCGGGAAGTCGTTAATCACTGTCAGGTAATGTTTTCGCGCTTCGGCGAAATTGCGGTTGAACTGGTAAACGCGCGCGCGGCGCAGCGCTTCGGCTTCGGTCAGCGTCTTCCCCCCCAGCCCTGAGGAGGCTTCAATCCGGTCGAGCGCGGCGCTTGCCCGCAGCGAGGCGTCATCCAGTGAAGAGCCCGCGAGCAGAGCCTCGAAAGTCCGTCGCGCTTCATTCGTCCGATTCATTGCAAGCTGCGCCTCGCCGACCATCGCCTGAATGTCGCGCCTGGTTCGGGGCAGCAATCGCATCGTATCAATCACGTTCTGATACTGGCCGGTCTTGAAATAGCTGTCGGCCAGCCGGTCGATCGCGCGTTCGCGCAGCGGATTATCGCCGGCCCGCGAGATGAATTTCCCGAGCAGGTTCTGCTCTTCGGAGTAATCTCCGCGCGAGCGGGCGAGTTCGGCCAGATGCCACAGCGCATATCCGGCGAGCGGCGATCTGCGGTTGGCGACGCGAAGAAAGAACGCGCCGGCTTCGACTCCGGCCTGCCGCTCCTGCAGCAAACGCGCCAGAAGATAATCGTAATTATTCAGCGCGAACGTCTCGGGATTGCTCGCCAGCATCCCACGCAGGATCGATTCGGCCTGCATCGGATCGTTGCGATTCATCGCCGCGCGCAACCGCGCGTATCGGTCCTGGGGCGCCTGCTCCTGCGCCTGGGAGAGCGCCGATGCGCTCGCCAGTGAACTCTGATGCTGGCTGAAAAGCGGCGCGAAGCAAAACAGAGTCGCCAGGGCCGGCGCGATTACTCTCGAAATGGAATGAAGATCGATCGCGAAGAAACGAAGAATACGGAGCGGCTTTCCGATCTTTCCTCTTGTTCTTCGTTTCTTCGCGATTGTTTTTCTTAAGATATTCAGCATCGGGAAATCAGCCCTCACTTCACCCTGCTCGTTTTGCGCTTGATGAAATCCATCATCACGTATTCGCCGAGGCGTAGGCTGGTCGTGAAATACGCCTTGCCGCGCGCAATCTCGGTCATTTGCTTGACGAACTCAACGAGATAGTAATCGTCCGTCAACATGAAGGTGTTGACAATGATGCCGGAGCGCCTGCACTGCGCGACCTCGCTGAGCGTGGAGTCGACGATCATCGGGTCGAGCCCCATCGAGTTTTTATAAAGCCTGCGACCGGCGTCGCCGTCTTCGCGCTCGCGATTACGGTCGCCATCGATGAACAGCGCGGAAGGTTTGCCGTCGGTGATCATAATGATCTGCCGCATGTCTTTTTTCTGCGACATCAGGATTCGACGCGCCAGCTTCAACCCCTCGCAGGTATTTGTGTGATACGGCCCGACCTGCACGCCCGCCAGTTTCGCCAGTGGAACTTCTTCCGCCGAATCGTGAAAGAGCACTAGCCGCAGACTGTCGCCGGGATATTGGGCGCGGATCAGGTGGGAGAGCGCCAGCGCGACGCGCTTGGCCGGCGTGAACCGGTCTTCGCCGTAAAGGATCATCGAATGCGAGCAATCGAGCATCAACACGGTCGCGCACGACGATTGATATTCCGATTGCCAGACCATCAAATCCCTGTAGTCGAGTTCGAGCGGAAGTTTGAGGCCGTCGCGCGTTATGGCGTTGAGCATCGTCGAGGCGACGTCCAGGTTGAGCGAATCGCCGAATTCGTAAGGCTTCGACGTTTCATAGGCCTCGACGCCGGTCGCCAGATATCTGGTGTCGTGGCGCCCGAAGGACGATTTGCCGAAACTTGCCATCAGCTTTTTGAGAGTCTTGTAACCGAGGAAATCAATCCCTTTCTCCGTGACCTCGAATTTAATATTGGGCTTTTTATAGGCGCCGGTCTCGCCCGGCCGCTGTTGGCTGGCCTCGCGCGCGCGCTGAGCGTCCCCGTCTCCGCTGAGCAGGGATTCGACCTCTTCCCGATCGCCGGCGGCGTTCAGATAGCCTTCCTGCAACAGTCGCTGGATCAGCCTGTCGATCAATTTTTCCAGCCGCTGGTCGCGGGCATTGCCTTCTTCATCGAAAAGCTGGTTATATTGCTCCTCGTCGAGCAGGCCGGAATCCCGCAAAGCGTCGCGGATTGCCTGCCGCAAACGTTCGAGCGCGTCGTCAGGGTCCAGGTCGTCGAAATCGTCGCCGGCGCCCCAATCCTGCGACCATCTGCGATAATGCCGCTGGAACTGGTCTTCAAATCCGCTGCGCAGAAGATGATCGCTGAGGGCGTCCATCAACTCTTCCAGGCTGATGTCGTCCCAACTCTGGCCCGTCCATTTGGAATATCTGGTGAATCGCATGCGCTAATTCTCCGTGGTATTGTTCGGACAGGACCGAAAACGTCCAAAACCTGTCCGCCGGCGCTAGGTAATACGCGCACATTTTACGGTAAAAGGAGAAGAATTTCTTGAAACGAATTTTATCAATCGGGCTGATCGCGCTGCCATTACTACTGGTCGCGCAACCGATCTTCGCCCAAATCAAAGGCAAAGGCCGGGGCCTTCGACCCGCCGGCCCCGAGTCCGAATTGAAGAAGCTGGAACGCGAATGGTTCGACGCCGTCGTGAAAGGCGACGCCGAATCGCTCAAACGCATTCTGGCCGATGATTTCAGCGCGCTCAACAGCGACGGCAGCTTCATCGATAGGACACAGATCACCGACACACCCGTCAAGCCCGACGAAATCAAGACCGAGGAGTTCAAACTCCGGCTATACGGTAATACGGCGGTGGTCACAGGTCGCGCAACATTCATTCGCAATCAGAAACCTCTGGGGCAAAGCAATTATATAGAGGTCTGGGTCAGGAAGGCAGGCGCCGCGGGCCGTCCTCGATGGCAAGCCGTTTCCTGGGTCTCGATGCCGATCAAAGCTTCAGTTTTGGGGGCGAAAGCGGTGACCACTCCGTCGGGATTACGGTACGAAGACATAGTCGCCGGAACCGGCGAAAGTCCGTCGCCCGGAAAAATAGTGAGAGTTCATTACACCGGATGGCTGGAGGACGGAACGAAGTTCGACAGTTCCCTTGATCACGGGGATCAGCCGATCGATTTCCCCATCGGCGTCGGGCGCGTGATCAAAGGCTGGGATGAAGGCGTGATGACGATGAAGGTCGGCGGAAAGCGCAAACTGGTGATCCCGCCGCAACTGGGCTACGGCGCGCGGGGCGTCGGGCCGATCCCGCCGAACTCGACCCTGGTTTTTGAAGTGGAATTGCTGGGCGTGAAGTAGGAGTCAATACATCATCATTACACACATTTTGACTCGCTCTTAGCCCGCTCCGCAGGCTCTTGTCATTACCCAAACTTTTTCAGTCGCTGCTGCGACGAAGAAGACGCGCATTTCGTGAAAAAATTTGGGTAAAGACAAGCCGCAGGCTAAGGGGCTACTATTTCAAAAGCCGTTCAATTACCCGAATAAGGTCGCCATAGGCTTCGCCCTGATCGGAGCCGAATCCAACGTGTTTGTGCGCCACGTTGCCCTGCTGGTCAATGATCACGACGGTCGGCACGGCGTCCAGGCCGAAAGACTTGTATACAGTCTGATCGGGGTCGCGCAGCGGCGTAAGTTTCAGATTATGCTTCTGCGCGAAGGCCAGCAGATCGGCGTCGGAGGCGTAATTGCGCGCTCCGGGTTTCGAACTGTTGATGCTCACCCAGTAAACCTGCACTCCGCGTGACGAATAACGGTCGGCGATCTTCTGCAGCGCGGGCAACTCTTTGGACGCCAGCGGAACCCATGTTCCGCCGAATGACATGATCACGACCTTGCCTTTTTGATCAGACAGCTTGACCTCGCGTCCGTCTACGGAATGGAACGTGGCCGATTGGCTTTGCGCCAAAGTCGCGTTCGAAACCGAAAACAGCGTCAAAAGAGTCAAAATAAAGCCCAGTCTCAATTGACGAAACATTTTACTTTCTCCCTTCTCCAACCGACGCTTTTATATACGCTAAATTCCCTTCGACGGTTCGATCGGCCTGAGAATATGCTTCTCTATCGCCTCGGCCACGCCGTCTTCCTCATTCGACGAAGTCAGTTCGAATCCCATCCGCTTCAATTCGTCTTCGGCGTTCGCCATCACCACGCCGAGGCCGGCGTAACGAAGCATCGTCAGATCATTGTGGTTGTCGCCGACGGCCATGATCTCTTCGCGCGCGACTCCATGTTTTTTCGCGACCGTCGCCAGACTCGCCCCCTTCGACGCCGTGACGCTCAGGGCGTCGAGTATCGTCAGGTCGGCCGAACGATAGCGCGTTTTGAAAAGCTGAATGCGCCCGTCCAT
>DASUFM010000229.1:0-9273 GCA_036274535.1 Blastocatellia bacterium | reverse complement strand
TCCAGCGAAGATGACGGGCAGCAACTGGTTTTACCGGTCTCTATGACCTTCGCCATGTCATTCATACTCTCGACGCTGGCCCTGCAAAACCCGAACGGCCTGGCCATCACCACCCTTTCATTGATCCCGTTCTTCGGCCCTTCGCTGATGTTTCTGCGGATCGCGCTCGGGGCGGCCCCCGCCTGGCAGATCGCGATCTCGATCATACTGTTCGTCCTGACGATCATCGCTGTCACCTGGATCGCCGCCAGGATTTACCGCGTCGGTGTGCTGATGTATGGCAAACGGCCCACGCTTCCTGAAGTCGCGAAGTGGCTGAAATATAATTGAAGAGGGAGTGGGGAGATAGAGGGGATACTGCTGGCATTGGCAAACATCGACATCGATGATATAGTTCGACCGTCGAATTAAGAGCCGGGCAATATTCCTGAATACATATATACGAGACAGGCGAGTTAATTTGAAGCGTGAGACATAAGATTTGAAATGCGAAAGATCGACCTGACCAATTTTCAGGTGGCGACGAGCAATACGGCGCGCGACATTAATCGCCGAATCGTGCTCAATCTGATACGCAATCACCAGCCTATTTCGCGGGCGGATCTGGCCCGTCATTCCGGACTTCAGCGCAGCACTGTCTCTGTAATCACCGAAGAATTAATTGAAGAGGATTGGGTGAGGGAAGGCGCGAGCGGTCACGTTCCGCGTGGTCGCAGGCCGCGTTTCCTGCACCTGAACAAGGAACGAGTCGGCATCATCGGCATAAATGTTCGTCCGGCGAAAACCGTGATCGGCCTCGCCGACCTCGACGCCAACTTCGTGGCGCAGGAGTCGCTGCCTACAGCCAGGGACCCGAAGAGCTTTATTGCGGATCTGGCGCCGCGGCTTCGCAATTTGATGAAAATACGTCCGGAGATCAGCTATGAGGGGATAGGGGTGAGTTTGCCGGGCCGAGTGGACCTGAACTCCCAGCGGCTCATCTTTGCGCCCAATCTGGGGTGGGAGTCGATGGATTTAAAGACCCCTCTGGAAGAAGCCACGGGGCTGCCGGTGGAACTGGAGAACGCCGCCAACGCCTGCGCGCTGGCTGAATTCTGGTTCGGGCCCCGGCGCGAGGGCGTGCAGAACCTGGTGGCCGTCACGGTCTCGGAAGGAATCGGGACCGGATTGATTCTGAATCACCAGTTGGCCCGCGGCACCACAGGGATGAGCGGGGAGTTCGGGCACATCACAGTTGTCGATGACGGGCTCGAGTGCAGATGCGGCAACCGCGGTTGCTGGGAAGTTTACGCGTCGAACTCGGCGGCGGTTCGCTATTACACGGGTTCTTCGGCGCCCGTTCGTAACGGCAAAGCGGCCAGATCTCATGCCGCACCGCCGGCCTTCGATGACATTTTGCGGCTCGCGGAACAGAGAGACACTAAGGCGGTCGACGCCATAAGTCAGGTGGCGCGTTATCTGGGCGCCGGCATCGCGCTGCTCGTCACGGGACTGGCCCCCGATATCATCGTGGTGGTAGGGGAAATGACCCGCGCATGGAACCTGGTCGGCCCGATCATCAATGAAGTGGTCAAAAGCCGCTCTTTCACTCACGCGTCCACGCGCATCGTCCCCACGGACCCGGCCGGTGATCCGAGACTACGCGGCACCATTGCCCTCGTGCTGCAAAAACACTTCGGAGCGCCGTCGGTCGCATAGATATATTTTTCTTCTTTTTGTTGCAGACTCGAACAAATACATGCCGCACGACTAACGAATCTTAGGCGGCGCATCACCAGATAAGCGGTAAATAGGTTGGCTTTGCCTGGGAATGTACAGACCTGGCGGCGCCAGGTGGTTGCGCCACTGAATGTCAGTGGCGCGATAGATTTCCCAGTCTCGGGCTCGCATTAACGCATGACCCGCTGGGACGTTAATACGTTTCAAGTGAGGATCAATCTATGAAGAAACGACATCTGATTTCCACGGCCTTGCTACTGCTCCTGGCGCTTGCGACCTCGCGCGGCGTCGATGCTCAGGTGCTTTACGGTTCGCTCACGGGCAATGTGACAGACACGTCGGGCGCGGCCGTATCAGGCGCCAAAGTCGAGGCGCAAAATATCGGCACGGGAGTTTCAACCAGCGTCGTCACCGACGAAAGGGGCTCATACATCTTCAGCAGCCTTCAGGCGGGCCTCTACAAGGTGAACGTTACGACACAGGGTTTCAAAACCCTGACTCGGGATAATGTCAGGATTGAAGCGAATACGACCCGGCGGCTGGATGCGCAGATGCAAGTGGGCGATGTCACCGCCACAGTCCAGGTCAGCGCGGACACTCCCACGCTGCAGACGGAGCGGGCTGACGTCAACATCACGCTGCCTGCCCGCCAGGTAAACAACCTGCCGCTGTTCGGCAGCGTCGGTCGAAACTACCAGACTCTGATTCAACTCATCCCAGGCTCCTCAAGGGGCCAGGGAGGCTTTTTCATAAACCTGACCGGCAACGGCGAGGATAACTCCGCCGCCGGCAACCCGCAGAGGTCAATGTCGTTCAACATCAACGGCGTATCGCGTTTGCAAAACAATACGAAGATTGACGGTTCGAGCGTCATTTACCCCTGGCTGCCGACCAACACCGTTTACGTGCCGCCGGCGGAGTCCATCCAGGAGGTGAACATCGTCACCAACGCGTTCGACGCCGAGCAGGGGCTTGCGGGCGGGGCGGCGATCAACGTCAGCATCAAAACGGGCACGAACCAATTACACGCGGTCGGCTGGGGTTACGATACCAACAGCGCCTTTACGTCGCGCCGCTACTTTCAACCCGCGAACCAGAGGAAGATCCCGAAAAATATCCTCGCGCAGTTCGGCTATGCCATCGGCGGACCGGTCTATATCCCGAAAATTTTCAACGGCAAGAACAAGCTGTTCTTCTTTACCGATCTCGAGCGCACGACGCAGCGGAACGCGGCCGGCGCCACGGCCACCGTCGCGGCGGCCAGCCTGCGGCCGGACGCGAACGGCAACGTGAACTTCACCGGCACAGGGGGCGCCATCTACGATCCGCTGTCGAACCCCGACCCGCGCCTGCGCACGCCTTTTCCCAACAACACAATTCCCGCGAACCGGATCGACCCCGCCGCGCTTGAAATCATCAGGCGCCTGCCGCAACCGAACCTGCCCGGCTTCACCAACAACTTCGCGACGAGCGGCGTTGGCGAGTTCAATCGCAACAACATAGATGTCAAGATCAACTATGATTCAGGGGGCAAGCTGACAGTCTTTGGCCGCTACAGCATCTCGCCAACTAACATCATTGATCCGCCGATCTTCGGGGAGGTCAGCGGCCCGGCCCTGAACGGCGGGCAGTTGGGGACGGCCCCCGGCCGGGTTCAGGTCATAGGCTTCGGCGGGACCTACACGTTCACACCCAGACTCGTTCTTGACATGAACGTGGGCTACACACGCCAACGGATCGGGGCGGAAGCCTTAGATATCAATTCGAACTTCGGACTGGACGTCCTGAAAATCCCCGGAACCAACGGCCCGGACCGGCTTCAGGGCGGCGTTCCCGCGTTCCAGATCGGTGGTGGGTTTACTAACATCGGCAACGCCGACACCGGGAATCCATTCCTGTTCCGCGATAATCAATACGTCGCCGCAGCGAACCTCTCATGGCTGAAAGGCGCTCATTCCTTCCGTTTCGGGTTCGACTATCTGAATCCCCAACTTAACCACTTCCAGCCGCAGGGCGGGGCGTTCCAGACCGTGCGCGGCACGTTCGGCTTCAGCGGCAACGCTACGGCGTTGCAAGCATGTAACGCCGCCAACACAGGAGCGTCCGTTTGCGGCCAGCCGGGTAGTAACCCCAGCCCCGCGGCGGCAAATCAATTCAATAACTGGGCGGATTTCCTGCTCGGCCTGCCGACCAATGCAGGCAAGGTGGACCAGCTCCGCAACCCGAACTCAGTGTATTGGAAGCAATACGCGCTTTACGCGCGCGACCACTGGCAGATTAATCGCCGGGTGACGCTGACCTACGGCCTGCGCTGGGAGCGCTTTCCCGTCCCGACGAAAGATAACACCGGCATCAACCGCTTTGACCCGGACACGGGGCTGGTCTTCACCGGCGGGCTGGACGGCGTGCCATTTGACAGCGGGGCGGAATCCGGCGCGGGACTGTTCCTGCCGCGCATCGGGGTTGCGTTCCGCTTCAACGACAAGACGGTGCTTCGCGGAGGCTACGGCCAATCCGCTGACCCGCGACCATTCCAGGATGTCAGGAACGCTTACCCGATCGCCAACATCTGGTCGATGCCGCAAATCCTCTTCAACGGCTTCAACAACTCGTTCATCCCAGTGACCACTCTCAGGCAGGGGCTGATTAACACGAGCACTCCCCCGGACGTCAACGCCGGCGTCATACCGCTTCCGGCGAACACCGGCACGACTACTTTTCCGAGGACGCCGAAGCGCGACAGAATTCACTCCTTCAACTTCTTCATCGAGAGGGAACTGCCCGGGAAGTTCACGACCCAGATTGGCTACGTGGGTACACGCGCAATTGGCCAGATGGGATTCGTCGATATCAACGCCGGCGCGCCGGGAACAGGGAACAACGGTCGCCCACTCTTTGCCAAATTCGGGCTGACACAGGGCATCACCAGCATCCAACCCTTCGGGGACGCCACCTATGACGCCCTGCAGTTGCAGGTCACGCGCCGCTGGGGCAGTTCGCTGTTCGGAACCTCATACACGTGGTCTAAGGCCATCAACTACGCCGACGATGGGAATGGTTCGAGAATTCAGTACCTGCCGGAGAAGGAACGCAACCGGGGCCTGGCCGGGTTCGACCGGACGAACAACCTGCAGACCTACTGGGTCTATGATCTGCCTTTCGGCAAGGGCCAGCGGTTCGCCCGCGAGGGCCTGTTGAGCAGGCTTTTCGGCGGCTTCCAGGTGAGCGGCGTGATGAGCGTTACGAGCGGTCTGCCGATCTATGTCATTCAAAACACCGCTCCGAATTTGCTTGCTGGCGGCAGCGGCCAGGCGCCTAACCAGCTCAATTCAACGATCCGTACTCTGGGCGGAGTGGGAATCCCCTCACAGCGCGGCGCAGCCGCCGGACCCTGGTTTGACAATACAGTGCAGGGGCTGACGATTCAGGGAATGAATTGCGCGTCAAATTGCGCCTGGGCTCTGGAAAATGGCGCGCGTTTCGGAAACGTGGGCAGAAACACGCTTCGTGGGCCGGCTTTCTTCGAGGCGGATGCGAGCGTCTTCCGCACTTTCTTCATCACGGAGAAGGTGCAATTCCAGTTCCGCGCGGAGGCGTTGAACGCGCTCAACCATGCGAACTTCGCCAACCCGCAAGCTAACATAAACGACAGCAACTTCGGCTTCGTCACGAGCACCACTGGGCCGAATCAGTCGCGCCAGTGGCGTTTCGGCGCCCGTGTCTCTTTCTAACCACCGTCGGTTGTGTTTGAATGTGGTGGGTGGCGTGGTTTTGGACTCCGCGCCGCCCGCCCATTCATTTAACCGAATAACGACGAAAGAACCACAATTTAAAGCTGGAAGCGATTGCGACAGTTAGCTACCGGAGGTAAGACAATGTCTAACAATGACCGGCGGAATTTTCTGAAGGGCGCCGCCGTTTCGGCGGCTGGCGCGGCCGCCAGTTCTTTAATGTCCGGAAGGGCGCGGGCGGAAGGCGGGCGCATCCGTTTTGCGGCCATCGGCCTGAATCACGGGCACATCTCGGGACAGACGCGCGCGATGCTGAGGGGCGGCGGAGATCTGGTTGCGTTCTACGCCAAAGAGCCGGAACTGGCCGCGAATTACAGCAAACAGTTCCCGCAGGCCAAACAGGCGCGCAGCGAGGACGAGATTCTCGAAGACAAATCCATTCATCTGGTCATCAGCGCCTCGATCCCGAATGAACGCGCGCCGCTGGGCGTTCGCGTCATGCGGCATGGCAAAGACTTCATGTCCGACAAGCCGGGCGCGACTTCGCTCGCGCAACTGGCCGAAGCCCGCCGCGTACAGCGGGAGACAAAGCGCATCTATTCGATCATGTACAGCGAGCGCTTCGAGAATCCCGCCACCGTCAAAGCCGGCGAACTGGTCAAAGCCGGGGCGATCGGCAAAGTCGTCCAGACCATCGGCCTCGGTCCGCATCGCATCACTCCGAGAACACGCCCGGCCTGGTTCTGGGATAAAAAGTATTTTGGCGGCATTATCTGCGACATCGCCTCGCACCAGTTCGATCAGTTTCTCTTCTTCACCAACTCCACGCGGGCCGAAGTGGTCGCGGCGCAAGTCCGCAACGTGAATCATCCGCAGTATCCGGAATTCGAGGATTTCGGCGATGTGATGCTGCGCGGAGACGGCGGGACGGGCTACATCCGCGTCGACTGGTTCACGCCTGACGGGCTGAACACCTGGGGCGACGGCCGGCTGACTATTCTCGGGACGGAAGGGTTCATTGAAATCCGCAAGAACACAAACCTCGGCAGCGAACGCGCCGGCGGGAATCACCTCTTCCTTGTCAACAATAAAGAGACACGTTATTTCGACTGCAGCAAAGATCCGACGCCTTACGGCGAGCAGTTCATCAACGACATTCTTAATCGCACTGAAACCGCAATGACGCAAGCGCACTGCTTTTTAGCCACGGAGCTGGCGCTTAAAGCTCAATTGCAGGCTAAAAAATAGGACAGATAGGACAGATAGGACAGATAGGACAATTAGGAAAGAAATCCTATTTGTCCTATAGGGGCTGATATGAAACTTATTTGCCTGGCAATATTGATTGTTTCCTTTGCGGCAATTCGTTCGGCCGCGCAATCGAAAGAAGTCGCTGTCACGATTGACGACCTGCCCCTGAATGGACCGCAATTCGACGCGGGCAGATTGCGGCTTATGACCGACAAGATCCTGGCGGCGATCAATAAGCATAAGATTCCGGCGGTGGGATTCGTCAACGAATCGCTCCTTCAGGCCGGCGGAGAGACCGACGCGCGAATCGCGATCCTGAAGGCCTGGTCTGACGGCGGCGTCGAACTGGGGAATCATACTTACTCTCATCTGGGATTCAGGGACGCGAAACTCGCTGATTACGAGGACGACTTTATCCGCGGGGACGCCGTCACCAGGGCTCTGCTCAAACAAAAAGGACAAAAGCCCAGATACTTTCGCCACCCGTTTCTTCAGATGGGAGCGACCAGGGAGATCGAGCGATCCTTCGAGAACTTCATCGCGGAAAGGGGCTACAAGATCGCGCCGGTGACCGTCGATGAAATGGATTGGATGATCCTTTCAGCTTACGCCGCCGCCCGCAATCAGGGCGACGGCGAGATGATGAAGCGGGTGTCGGAAGAATACCTGAAATTCGCCGGGCGTAGATTCGATTTCGCTGAACAGGCCTCCGCCGATTTGTTCGGACGTCCGATCAAACATATTCTTTTGTTACATGCCAATGAGCTTGTCGCGGACAACCTCGACGGATTGGCGACGATGCTCGAGAACAAAGGCTATCGCTTCGTTTCGCTCGAGGAAGCGTTAAAGGATCCTGTTTATCAGGCGCCGGATAAATACATAGCCACTTCCGACTGGCTGTCGCATTGGGCGTTCAGCAAAGGAAAGAAACTCGCTCCGCCGGCGCCGCCGGATTTTCTTCAGAAACCTTAAAGGATTAAACCATGAAACGATTACCGGCATTGATCGTCGTCGGTTCGGCGCTTTTAGGAATTGCCGCCGCAGCGCTGTCAGCGCAACAACCGCAAAGGCGACTGACGCCCGAACAACAGGCGATGCAGGAAGCCACAAGGCGGGATCACCAGCGCATGCTGGAAGCGCTGAAGATCGCTTCACTGCGCCCGGGCGCCAATCCGAATAACCCGCAGGCGCCAAACGCCGTCAATTATGACGAATCCAAAGCGAATCCTTATCCGAAGCTGCCGGACCCGCTGATCCTGAAGAACGGCAGGAAAGTCGCTTCCGCCAAAATGTGGCTTCGGCAGCGCCGCCCGGAAATAATCGAAGATTTCGACCGCGAAGTTTACGGCCGCGTCCCGAAAAACGCGCCGAAGGTGACATGGGAAGTAACGACGGCTAACGAGACAAAATTCGACATACCAGTCATCACCAAACAACTCAGCGGTCACGTCGATAACTCGGCCTACCCGCAGATCAACGTCAATATTCAATTGACGCTGGTCACGCCGGCCGACGCCAAAGGCGCCGTGCCTGTGATGATGGAGTTCGGTTTCATTCCTCGTCCCGGCTCGCCTTCTTTTGGGCCTGCCCAGGGCGCGGGGCCAAATTGGCAGCAACAGCTTCTGACGAAGGGCTGGGGTTATGCCGTCATCGTTCCGGTGAGTATCCAGGCCGACAACGGCGCCGGACTGACGCAAGGCGTGATCGGCCTGTGCAATAAAGGCCAGCCGCGCAAGCCCGACGACTGGGGAGCGCTGCGCGCCTGGGCCTGGGGCGCGAGCCGCGCGCTCGATTATTTCGAGACCGACAAAACGGTGGACGCAAAACAAGTCGGCATCGAGGGACTTTCGCGCTATGGCAAAGCCGCCCTGGTCACGATGGCTTACGACGAACGTTTCGCTATCGGCTTTATCGGCTCTTCCGGCGAAGGCGGCGCGAAACTACACCGCCGCAATTTCGGCGAACTGGTGGAAAACCTCGCCGGGTCGGGTGAATACCATTGGATGGCGGGCAACTTTATTAAGTACGGCGGGCCGTTGACCTGGGATGATCTGCCGGTGGACGCCCACGAACTGATTGCGCTTTGCGCGCCGCGCCCTGTCTTTATCAGTTACGGAGCATCGGAGGGACCTGGCGCGGAAGGCAAGTGGGTGGATCAAAGAGGCAGCTTCATGGCCGCTGTCGCCGCCGGACCGGTTTTCAAGCTGTTAGGCAAAAAGGATCTGGGGACCACGGAATTTCCACCCGTGGAGACCGCGCTCATAGACGGCGATCTGGCCTGGCGCCAGCATAGCGGGGGGCACACCACCGGCCCTAACTGGCCGACGTTTCTGACCTTCGCCAGCCGTTATATCAAATAGGTCCTATAGGACTTGTAGGACTTATAGGACCTAATGGTGTTTGAAAATTAAGCGCAACCACTTCCTCAGTCGCGGCAGCGACTTTTGATCTTAGCCCGGCGTTAATGGTGTTTGAAAAATAAATACAACCATTGGTGTAGGGGCGGGTATTCCCGGCCCTGGCCGGCTCCTCGATCAACAGGGCGGGGAATACCCGCCCCTACGTTGCATTG
>DASUFM010000228.1:0-9978 GCA_036274535.1 Blastocatellia bacterium | reverse complement strand
TCCCGACCGTGCGATTTACCTGGGAGAAGGCCGCTTTGCCGCTGATCGCCGACGACGCCCGCAAACAACTGCGCGAAGGCAAGCCCTCCATTGAGATCGCCCCGGGTTCATCGCCGGCGAGCGCCGAAAAACAGGAGATCGGAATCGGCGTCTGGCAAATGCAGCCGGGCGAAGCCGAAATCGTCGCCAAACGGCTGCGCGACGTCTTTAGTGGAAGCAAGACAACCTGAAGAGGGACGGAGAGACGGAGAGACGGAGGATCGAGGATCGAGGATCGAGGATCGCTATTTTCGATCTTCGATCTTCCATCCTCCATCCTCTGTCCCTCTGTCCCTCTGTCCCTCTGTCCTCTAAGTAGTCCCCTGATCCTTCTTACGCAGGAAATTCTTGAGGCCGAAGAGCGATCCGAGGGCGTCCTGCCAGAAAGGCGCGCCGACGCTGAGCAGCATCGTCGTTATCAGCCATCCGGCGATTGTTTCGAAGGTCTTCTGAGCTGCCGGCCAATGGGGATTTTTCCAGGCGTCCACGATCCAGCGCGGGCCGCTGAAACCCAGCGCCGTGTAGAGCGAGACTTCCTGATCGATCTGTTCAAATGATTTCTTAGACCATTCCTGAATCGTCTGATTGATTTGACGGCTGTCTGCCGCCGGCAGCTCGCGCAATCTCGACGAGATCTGCTCGCCGGATTGGACGATCAGATTTCGTTTCGATTCATCGGCCGAAATCTGGCGATAGATGTCGAAGAGGTTCGCGTTGAGCAGCGCGACCACGGCGAAGCTGATGGCCATTGAAAAACTCTTCATGCTACGCGCGTAGCGTTCCTCGAAGCTTTGCATGATGGTGTCGTACCAGGTTTCGACTTTCTCGAGTATCTGGCTCAATTTTTGGGGCAGCGCGATGACGGCTTTGAGATCATCCGAGAGCGGCGCGAGTTTCTTCTGCAATTTCCGTAAAGCCTGTGCGGCCTCGTCGCCGGCCACGCCATCCAACTGCAGCAGCGTCTCCTCGATCGCGTCGGGCAGCGCGGCGAGCGTTTTGCTCGCAGCGCCAAGCGCCGAAGCGCTCAGGTCGCCGAGCTTCAGATCGCTGTTTTTCAAGTCTGAAATTTGATTGACGCTCGCGAGCAGTTCCAGCATCGGCTCTCTGATTTCGGCCAGCGGAGTCCGTTCCAACGCGTCGCGATGTTTGATGAAGAGCTCTTTGGCGGCCTTGCGCGCGCCGTCGATCCCATTCCTGATCTCCGATATATTCTCCTTTTCAGGGAGCTGGATGTGTTCGATCAGTTTGTTCACCGGGGCCAGCCCGATGAATCTGATCAACTCCTCTTTCGAGACCGAATCGAACAGCGCTTTGCCGCGCGAAGACACACGCCCGGCCCGCACGAACTCTTCGCTGACCGCCTGGTACAGGGCGTCGACCTGAGGGTCGAGCGCCGGCAAAGGCTTCGAATAACCGCGAATTAACCTGCTGACGCCCGAGAAAACCGCACGGAGAATCGGCGCCCGGTCAGAGAACGTCTGCATGGCTTTGATCGAGTCTTTGTCCAGCAGGTAATGGAACAGGTGAATTAAAGACTGTTCTAACTGCAGCGATTTGATGTGGAAGAATTTTTTGATTGCGGCCTGGATTGACTGTACGATAAGACTGAGAACCAGCAACGCCACGACCACGGCGATTAATTTGTCCAATGCGTCGAGATTGAACATGGGAGCCTCCTATAGGACAGATAAGACAAATAGGACAGATAGGACAAATAGGATATATCTGTCCTATTTGTCTTATCTGTCCTATCTGTCCTATTCGAAAGTTAAGCCCAGCCCCGCGCGTTCTGAATGGGCTTTGATTTGATCTAAAACTTTGATGGCCAGGGACAGCGCACGGCGGCCGTCGGCCCCGCTGACCTCGGGCGCGGTCCGCGATTGAACGGCGTTGATAAAAGATTCGATCTCGGCGAGCAGCGGTTCGCGTTTTTCGATCCGCAGACTTTCCGCCGCGATTACGGGCAGGTCGCCGGGGGCCTTCGGCGGGATCAGTTTGAGCGCGGCCACCTGTTGCTCGGCGTAATCGAGAGAGTAATATTCGTTGGGTTGAAAGACGCGCAGCTTGCGCAACCGTTCGCCGGCGACGCGGCTGGCGGTGATGTTGGCGACGCATCCGCCGGCGAATTCGAGCCGGGCGTTGGCCAGATCGATCTTCCGAGTCAGTATCGGAATGCCCACCGCCTCGATTTTGACAACCTCGCTATGGACCAGGCTGGCGATGATATCCAGTTCATGAACCATCAAATCCATCACAACGTCGATGTCCAGCGAGCGCGGCGAAAAGACGCCCATCCGGTGAGCCTCGAAGAATCTCGGGCGTTCGATGCGCCGCCGCAAGGCCGCGAACGCGGGGTTGAAACGTTCGATGTGGCCGGTTTGCAGTACCAGATGCCTGGATTCCGCCGCGCGGATCATCGTGTCCGCTTCGTCGAGCGATCGCGCAATCGGCTTTTCGACCATAACGTGGACGCCGGCTTCCAGAAAGGCGCAGGCGATTTCGCAGTGATTGGCTGTCGGAGTGGCGATACTGACGGCTTCGACCTGGTCGAGCAGTTCGCTATAGTCTCCGACGAACCGCGTCGCATGGCGTTCGGCGATCTCGCGCCCCCTGTTTTCATTGACGTCGCAGACGGCGACGAGTTCGACTTGTTCCAGAGAAGCGTGGACGCGAGCGTGAGCCTGTCCCAGATGTCCGACGCCGATGACTGCGGTTTTAATTTTGTTGGCCATAAGTTTTATAAAGGTAATTTCAAGTTTCGAGTTTGAATGGTACTCTGAAGGCCGCAATTTAAACTTGAATCATCAAATTTGAAATATCAACCGTGCAAAACAACCGCCTTCCTTTAATCAGAGAAAGAAACAATCCGGAACTTTTCTATTTAATTGCGCTCCTCATTTTGTGCGCGGTCGTCTTCTTTTACGGGCTCGGCCGGCTGCCGTTCATTGGCCCTGACGAGCCGCGCTACGCCGAAGTCGCGCGCGAGATGTATGTGACCGGAGACTGGATTACTCCGCGACTCGGCGGGATCAAATGGTTCGAGAAGCCCGCGCTGACATATTGGCTACAGGCCGTGGGCTTCGCCCTGCTCGGAGAAAACGAATTCGGCGCCCGGTTCGGCGTGGCCGTGGTCGCGACTTTCGGCGCGATGCTGCTTTATTTTTTCGGCCGGCGCGCGCGTTCGGCGCGGTTTGGATATTTGAGCGCGGCGGCGCTTGTGACCTGCGGATTATGGCCGGGCTTCGCGCGTGGCGTGACGTGCGATATGACGCTGGCGGTCGCAATCGAAATCGCTCTCCTCAGCTTCTTTCTGTGGGAGACCAAGGAATCGAGGGCCGGCGCCGACCGGCTCTGGTATGTTTTCTGTTTCGCGCTGGGCGTGGCCACTCTGGCGAAGGGATTGGTCGGAGTCGCCCTGCCGGCAATGATCATTGCCCTGTATATGGTTTTGACCGGTGGCTGGAGGTCTCTGCCCAGACCGAGGCTGATTATATTCGGCGCGTTGATCCTGATTGCGACGGCGGCCGTCTGGTACGCGCCGGTGATCGCGAGGAACGGGCGCGAATTCATCGATGAATTTTTCATCGGTCATCATTTCCAGCGCTATCTGTCTAATAAATACCGCCATCCGCAGCCGTTTTATTTTTTCACGATGGTCGCGGTGGCCGGCAGTTTTCCGTGGTCGGTTTTTCTGCTCTCATCGCTGGGACGGACTTTAGTCCGGCCCTGGTTCGGCCATCGGCCGGGCCCTGGGCCGGAAAAGACTAAAAACAATTCCCCTGACCGGCTTCAGATATTTTTGCTCTTATGGATCGCCGCTCCGGTCGTCTTCTTCTCGTTTTCGGGGTCGAAGCTGCCGGGTTACATTCTGCCGATCTTTCCTGCGGTCGCCTTGATTATAGGCGGAGAACTGGAGCGATGGTGGCCGTCGTCAGACAAGGATGAATCGAAGCCTCCGAAGGCGCAGGTTTATTTGACGGCGGCTCTGACTGCGGCGGGCGGAATCGGCGCGGTCGTTCTTCTTCAGCGCGAACTGGGCGTGAGTGAGCGCGACGCCTGGATAATGGGATCGACAGCGGTCCTGGCGGCGGCGGTCTATCTGGCGTTGCTGTTTTTCAAGAACGGCAGAATCGCCACGCTATATCTGCCGGCCGGGTTGGCCGTGATCATAATCGCCGCCGCGCATCTGGCGTTTCCAGGTCTGGGTAATCGCGAGTCGTTGAAAAGCCTCTCGCTCGCGGCGTTACAGCAGGCGCGCCCATCCGAGCGGCTGGCCTTTTTCATCAATAATGACCACAGCATAAACTTTTACGCTCCATATTTGCCGTTGCGGGACGACCGCTCGGAACTCGTGATCGCGATGAGCGGCGAAGAAATCGCTCGACTCGCCGAGGCTGCGCAAAGCCAGAGCCTGCTGATTATGACCCCCAGGCTCTTCGCCGACGAACTGGTGAAAGAGCCGCTCCTGTCATTGGAGAAGATCGGCGAGCAGAAATTCAACGCCCATTGCTCGCCGCGCTGCGATTGGGTATTGCTTCGCGCGCAATCGGCGCGATACCGTGAGTGAGAGCGGAGCATCTTTCACGTTCCGTATTCCGTATGAAATATTAAATATGGAATATGGAATGTTAAATATGAAATATGAGATGGACTATAGAGAAGATCATTTGATTCAGGCCACGGCTGAGGACGCCACGATTCGTTTGATTGCCGCGTTGACGACCAACCTGGTCGCCGAAGCATGCGACCGGCACAGGACCGCGCCCACGGCTTCGGCCGCGCTCGGGCGGACCCTGACCGGGGCTCTTCTGCTGGGCAGCGCGTACAAAGATCTCGAATACATCACGCTCCGCTTCGACTGCGACGGCCCTGTCGGCGGCATTGTCGCCGAAGCCAGCGCGCGCGGCACTGTGCGCGGCTACGTCAGGAATCCGGCGGCGCACCTGCCTCCGAACGCCATCGGGAAACTGGATGTGAAGGGTATTGTCGGCGAGGGGATGTTGCACGTCATTCGCGAAGCCGGATTCGAGATCGGTTTGATGAAGGAGCCGTATTACGGTTCGACTCCGATAGTCTCCGGTGAGATAGCCGAAGACATCGCGCATTACCTGGCGATCTCCGAACAGATAAATTCGGCTGTCTCGCTCGGAGTCTTCGTCGAATCCGAGCAGGAGCGCGTGACAGCGGCGGGCGGCTACATGATTCAGGCGCTCCCTGGCGCCGAGGAAAGCGCGCTCGCCGCAATCGAGCGCTCAATGTCCGCCGCTCCATCCGTCACCGATGCGATACGCGGCGGCGCAGACGCGGCCGAAATGTTGCGGCTGGCTCTCGGGAATATCCGGTTCAACACTCTCGAAACGCGACCGGTCGAGTTCCTTTGCAAATGCTCTTATGAGCGCGTCGTGAGCATCGTCACCGCGCTGGGTCGCGAAGAAATCGAGGACATGCTCGAAAAAGACAAGGGCGCGGAACTGACCTGCCATTTCTGCAATTCTGTTTATTACCTGGATGAAAACGCGCTCCGAGGCATACTCGAACCGCCTCCTCCGATCGTGATGTGATCCTTAGACTGCTGAGTGGATAGGATGCGACCAAACTGGCGCAAGCCACGGCGATGGGGCAGTCTTGGGGGAGCGCATATTTCCCCTCGTCATGGATTAGCGCCGCTCGATCGCATCCTATGCGGTGAGGAAATTACCAGAACTGGCTTCACAAAACCTTCACACCGGCGTAAAGGGGCAAATGTTTTTTAGCGGACGAATCGGTTTTTGAAGATTACACCAGGTTGCGAATGTGTTTACGGGATGGCGGCAGGCTCATTTCAGGCCGCCGCCATTTGTGACGGGTTATCAAGGTGTGTGGAGAGCGCGCCGCGCCAGGCTTCTTCCATCGACGCGACTGTGGCTTCGATCAGCGGCTTGCCGTCACAGGCGACGCTCAATGTGTTTCCGCCGACTTCGCCGATCACGGCGCAAGCCACGCCCGCCTGTTGAGCGATATTTTTGACTTCGGAGACATGCTCGGGTTTCAGGCTGATGATGATGCGCGACGGAGATTCTCCGAAAAGCAGGGCCGGGGCATTGCCTATGCCGCTCAATTTCGCGTGTTCGCTCAGATCGATGCGCGCGCCGATCGGTCCCCGTCCGTAGCTCGAAAAACAACTCTCGGCCAGCGCCACGGCCAATCCGCCGTCGCTGCAATCGTGCGCCGAACGGACGACGCAGGCCTGAATAGCATCGAGGCAAACCTTTTGAACGGCGGTCTCGGCTTCAAGGTCGAGTCGGGGAATCGCGCCGCCGGTTTCGCCCGTCGTAATCGCCAGCAACTCGCTCGCGCCGAAGTCGTTTCGCGTCAAGCCCAGCAGCAGAATCACGTCGCCCGCTTCTTTGAACCACTGTGTAGTAGTGTGGCGCGCGTCTTCGATCAGGCCGAGCATGCCTATGACGGGAGTCGGATGGACGCCTTCTCCTTCGGTTTCGTTGTAGAAACTGACGTTGCCGCCGGTGACCGGAGTCCCGAGCGCGCGGCAGGCTTCGGCCATCCCGTCAATGGTCTCGCTGAAGGCCCACATCACTTCGGGGCGTTCGGGGCTGGCGAAGTTCAGGCAGTTGGTGATCGCCAGAGGCTGCGCGCCGCTGCACACGACGTTGCGCGCGGCTTCGACGACGGCCAGCTTCGCCCCTTCGCGAGGGTTCAGGTGACAATAACGCCCGTTGCAATCAAGCGACATCGCCAGCGAGCGCCGCGTCTCTTTCACCCGCAGCGCAGCCCCGTCGGAACCCGGCAACGTGACCGTGTTCGTCCGCACCATGTGATCGTATTGCCGATAGACCCACTGCTTCGACGCCAGGTTGGGAGAACTCACAAGGCGGCGCAGAATTTCCGTGAAGACCTGCGACTCATTTCCGATTTGTGATTTGAGTTTCGAGACAGCCGCCTCGATTTTCGGCGTGACGTCTTCCGTCGAGATTGCGAAAGGCCGCTGCGGGCGGTCGTAGCGCGGCGCTTCGTCGGTTAGCGCCTTGTTGGGAATGTCGGCGACGAGTTCGCCTTTGTGGAACACGCGGAGCCTCTGTTCGGCGATCACCTGGCCGATGACGACCGCGTCCAGGTCCCACCTGTGGAAAATCTCCATCAACTGCCGGTCGTGACCGCGCTTGGCCACAATCAGCATCCGCTCTTGCGATTCCGAGAGCATCATCTCGTAAGCCGTCATCCCGGACTCGCGCTGTGGGACCAGATCCAGATCTATTTCCAGACCCGTGCCGGCGCGGGCGCCCATCTCGCACGACGACGAGGTCAGCCCGGCGGCGCCCATGTCCTGAATGCCGACGATGGCGCCGGCTCGCATCGCTTCCAGACAGGCTTCGAGCAACAGTTTCTCAGAGAACGGATCTCCGACCTGCACTGTCGGGCGCTTTTCCATCGCCGCCTCGTCGAATTCCGCCGACGCCATCGTCGCGCCGTGAATCCCGTCGCGCCCGGTCTTCGCGCCGACATAGATCACCGAATTGCCTATGCCCTCGGCCTTGCCGTAAAAAATATGCTCGCGGCGCACCAGGCCGAGCGCGAAAGCGTTGACCAGCGGGTTGAGCGAATAGCAATCCGCGAAAACCACCTCGCCGCCGACCGTCGGGACGCCGAAACTGTTGCCGTAATCGCCGAGTCCTTTCACCACGCCGGCCATAATCCGCCGGTTGCGCGCGATGGATCGGTATGATGTCCGCTCGCGCGAATCGTCTATCTCTTCGTCCCTGATCGGCCCGAAACGCAGGCTGTTCATCGCCGCGACGGGCCGCGCGCCCATCGTGAAAATGTCGCGCAGGATGCCGCCGACGCCCGTCGCCGCGCCCTGATAAGGCTCGATGAACGACGGATGATTGTGCGATTCGATCTTAAACGCCGCGCACCATCCGTCGCCGATGTCGACGATCCCCGCGTTCTCGCCCGGCCCCTGCACCAGGCGATCCCCTTCGGTGGGCAGGCGCCGCAGATGGACCTTGGACGATTTGTACGAGCAATGCTCCGACCACATCACCGAAAAAATCCCCAGTTCGGTGAGGTTCGGCTCACGCCCCATTAACTGCTTGATCCGCTCATACTCCTCGGGCGTGACGTTGTGCTGTTCCAGGATTTCAGGCGCAATTTTCATATTGCAGATTGCAGATTGCGGATTGCGGATTTGCGGTTGCGGAGTCGTTTCTTCAATCCGCAATCCGCAATCCGCAATCAATTATGCTCTCAATTTGATCATGTCCCGCAAAGATTCGGCCAATGAAAGGAAGAGGTCGCGCCCGTCTTTGCATCCCAGCGCGCTTTCAGATGCGCGTTCCGGGTGGGGCATCATGCCAAGCAC
Source organism: Blastocatellia bacterium (assembly GCA_036274535.1). Lineage (GTDB taxonomy): Bacteria > Acidobacteriota > Blastocatellia > RBC074 > RBC074 > JAJVID01. The sequence goes on along the minus strand of DASUFM010000228.1, from coordinate 1,583 downwards.
GTTCCCTTCTCGGTTCGTTATTCCGGCGATATTGTTTAGCGATCCGTTCGGATTCGATTCGTCCGTGATCCCGCCGCCCGAATCGCAATAGCGAAAGATGATACGGTTCTGGCTCTCCAACTCGGCCATTGTCGCTTCGTCACAGAAATAATTGCCTTCTCCGTGCGCGATGGGAATGCTCAGGACCTGCCCCTTCTGATATCCGCTGGTGAACGGCGTGTCGGCGTTCTCGACGCGGATATTGACGTGCTCACAGACGTATTTCAGGCTCTTATTGCGCATTAATGCCCCGGGCAGCAGCCCGGCCTCGCACAGAATCTGGAAGCCGTTGCAAATGCCCAGAACGATGCCGCCATTTACGGCAAATTCCCTGACCGCCTTCATCACCGGCGAAAATCGCGCAATCGCGCCGGTCCGCAGGTAATCTCCATAAGAGAACCCGCCCGGCAGGATGATCGCGTCATAACCATTAATCTCTTGTTCTTTATGCCAAATGAAATCAACGGGCTGGCCAATGACTTTGCTGACCACGTGGTATGCGTCGTGATCGCAATTGGAGCCGGGGAAAATCACTACGCCGAATTTCATCGTGTATAACCTTTTGGCTTCAAAGGTGAGAACTAGCTTCCATTTGTACTATATAGCCGGCGAGTTGTCTAGCTGAGGACGGAACGATGAGTCCGCATGAAAAGAAAACAATTCTTGCCTACATCCCTCGATGAATGTAAAATGTATAGCGCAATTTCAATACACTTAGACCCCTTGCCTGAAAGTTGCCCGACTAGCGGCTCATGCTGAAAGAATGCTGAAAGAGCGCTGAAAGAATGCTGAAAGAATACTGAAAGAATGCTGAAAGGGGCCGCTGGAAGGTCGCTGAAAGAACCCCGCTAATGACCCGTTCGCCAGCTGATCGCTGATTCTGATCACAGATTCACAGAAAAATTGATAGATAGATTGATCGATCAAATTAACGACAGGTATAGAAACAGGTATATAAAAAATGTCCCAATCCGATCGCAGAAATTCATCTCCAGGTCTTGATTGGCTGAATCCGTCAGGCGAGTGGGCGCAGGAAGATTATGGCGCCCGGCCCGCCGCCGCGTCGGAGCCTTATGACTGGACGCTCAAAGATAGCGAGATCCGGACCACAAAAGTCATTCCCATAGTTTCGTCGGTTCAACCCGGCTCGCCAAAATTGGGACGGCTGAAGCGCAAGGACCCCGATACGGAGTCGTCATCCTCTATATCGGTGAAGAAAAAAACAACCGGTAAGCTCTTCGGAGGCCGCATAACAAGTCTCATGCAGCCGGTTACGAAACGACTCATCGAAAGCCTTAGCGCGGCGCCGGTTATCGATGGCGAAAAAACAGAAGAGATTGTCAGAATCGAAATTGATAAGACCGAACCCCGGCCCGAATCGCCCAAATCGCCAGGCTGGGCTTTGCCGCTGCTCCTGCTTGCTGTGATTGCGCTCTTTGTCTTCGCCTACATTGCCCAGAAATAAAAGACAAGGAGACAGGGAAAAGAAGAGACGGGGAGATTGAATTCCTTGTCCCCTTGTCCCCTTGTCCCCTTGTCCCCTT